>QNDS01000492.1 GCA_003644925.1 Candidatus Fermentibacterota bacterium | reverse complement strand
TGTTTTTCAAAGAAGATTTGTGAGAGGTGGTTTTCAAAACTAGACACATATGTAGGTGCAAGGGTGCGCCTGTAGATCCCTATGCTTCTATTTAACCACAAGCGACTATTGATCATCAAATTAAACAGCCCCCGGGACGGCGGGATCGCCACTCAAGAGTGAACACCGCCCGTGGGCTATTCCTATTATACATCATTATGTATTGGCGATGTTTGGGTAGTTTTTGGGTAGATTGTGGATAAATATAGAAAAATAGGCTTGACAGGTTTGTTTATGCTTGATAATATATAGACGTAAGTTAACAATTCAACTAGCGAACTGATCCGGGCGGGGCAAGAGTGGCAAACGCCGGTCATAAATCGAGGTGACAAATCCTCGGACGCCCTCACCAGTTCACTAGCGGAAATAACGGGAAAGGATCGCCCAATGAAAACAACACTAAACAAAGCAATCAAGGTAAACGACAAGTTCGTTTGTTCTTGGGGATATGATCAAACGCAATATAGCGTTTATGAGGTCGTGTCCACAAAAGGTAAGTTCGCCACTGTTAGGGGTTTGAACAGTTGGTCTAGCTTAGATGGCTATGACTTAGCGGTTGGATCCAAGGTTAAAGCCTACCAATTCAAAGAGTGGCATAAATTAAATGAGGAAACTCAAGCTGATTACACCAGTAGGGGTTTCGACTTCAACAGCTACAGGCACCACAAGGGTAAAGAAGCTGAGGAAAACGCGCCAGTTCGCACGATCGTTAAAGCCGGTCGGATAGACGGTGATCGCTTCAGTTATGTTTGGACGCTTGACACCGGTGAGGTAGTTAGAAGCGACGAACGATACGACGGCGACTTAGTTGTTAAAGTTGTTGACGGCTTGAAAAGATGCTTAGTCAACACCAAATATGACCGCCCATACATACGGATCAACCAAACAATACAGGCCGGACTTGATCCCAACTATGACGACAACAAACAAGCCTACGCGGATCAGAACGAATACACCGCCTACAACGGCCACTAAATTAAACGCCGTGCCGGGCGGCCAAACCCGGCGAAAGGATCGCAAATGAACAACTACAAAATCGGAACCAGAGTCGAACGAACTACGGGCGCCTACTACGACATAGGTAGACTAGGCACGATCGTTGAGATCGACACCGAAAAGAACCGGTACCGCATATTTTGGGACGGTGACAAACGAACGTGGCTAACCACCGCCGGGGTAAAAGAAACCGACAAACCCGCCAACCTTGACGACTTCACACCGAACCAGTTAAAGAACTTGGCCAAGTGGACGGGGGGTGCATAATGAGCGTACAGATCAAAGAACCATACGCCGGCCAAGTGTTCACCTTGAACGAGGATAATGAGTTCGAGTGCGATCACCAGATGCACTTAGAACACGATAGTTTCGATCACGACTGGAACGGCGGCGGCACTCAAGGCGTCACGTGGGTTGAGTGTGAGTTTGGGTGCGATATTCCAGATCATATTGCTGATGCGTTTATGGAAAACGTGTATGGATAAAATACTGGAAATGCGCCGTGCCGGCCGATCGTGGGTCGAGATCAGTTGGGAAACGGGCAAGAGTGTTAATAAATTAAAAAAGGAAGTAGAGAGGTACTTATATGACGAAAAATACGGAACAGAGTTTGTCGGACTATGCGAACTCGGTAGAGGTGAAGATCCTCAGTTATTTGACAATGAACGACGAACCGATAGCAACGATTGATCTATCACTGACGGCTACAGAGCGCGACGGGGTTATAACGTTTGACGTTGATCCGGCGATTGAAGCCCTAGGAACGATGGAACGACACGTGATCCCGCACGAATTAAATGTAAGATATGAGGAAAGTGAGGTGCAAGATGGGACAGAGTAAAAAAGATCAGATCGCTAAAATGAAACTGGATATTAACCAAGTATCCCGTACTAAGTCGATCTACAATCAAAACCAGATCCAAAAGATTTTCAACAGTACGCCGCAAAAGTACAAGTATGATCGCCCGGCCAAAGGTGGCGGGAACTGGACATATATTAAAGCGTCCTACGTTCGCAAGGTACTTGATGCCCTGTTCGGGTTTAATTGGGACTTTGAGGTTGAAACAACCCTAGCTGAAGCCTATGAGATCGCCAAGGCTACCAAGGTATGCGTAGTTAAAGGAACCATCACCGGCAAAGTGTCGATCGATGGTGAGTGGATCCACGTAAAGAAAACTCAGTTTGGCCGATCAGAAGTTAAGATCAAGCGCGACAGTGGTGAACCGCTAGACTTTGGTAACGATATGAAAGCGGCCGCGTCCGACTGTCTAAAGAAGTGCGCGTCACTTATGGGGATCGGTGCTGATGTTTACGAGTCCGGTGAGTTTATGGAAATTGAGATCATCGGTGCTACAGATGCCGATGCCAAGACTAAGGCCACCAAGAAAAAACTCAAAGAAGCTGAAGCCGTACTTGAAACAGAGGGTGAGGTAGTCAGTGACTAGGGGTGCCAACCAAGGCCGAG
>QNDS01000491.1 GCA_003644925.1 Candidatus Fermentibacterota bacterium | reverse complement strand
CCGGAGATTCCCCCCCCAATAATAAGCGTCTCTACGGTTTTCATCGAGATGAGCGGTAGGGAGGTTTTCCACCGAAGCGCTTAGCCGACAATGTGGCGAGGTGCTCGCTTGTTACCTGGGTTTCACCCTGACCAGCGACAAAAACCTCGGCACGTTTTTTCACCATTTTACGGATAAAACGCGGTATTCTTTGCAGCCGGATGTAGGCTTCATCTGTCCAGCCTATCTCTCCGGCAACCCCCTGCAAAGGTTCAATGAGTGCATCGGTACGTGGTACATAGCTACAAAATTCATCGGCGTCCATTAAACTGTGTCCGGCTGCCAATGGCCGTGCCCGGCAACCTCCGCATAATTGGCGGTATTCGCAACGCCCGCATCGGCCTTTTAGATCAGGTTCACGTAGTTGTTTGAATTCTGGCGAATCCTGCCAGATCGAACTCAAGGGCTGCTCCCGAATGTTACCCGTTACAGTTTTTATGTAAGGGCAAGCTGTAACCTTGCCGTCATCGCAAATACGTGCATAGTGTATACCGGCGATGCAACCATCTCCTTCTCGCCCGCTTAGGCGGTTCATCAGGCTCTGTGGATTTAGTTGATGTGCAACCCGTTTAAAATGGGGCGCGCAGCGTGGACGGATGATTAAATCATTGCATTTGGCCTGTGCTTTGACAATTTCCTGCAACGTTTGCTCATAGCGCAGCGGTGAAATATCGCTATAGGACTCACCGCGCCCGGTGCAGACCAGGAAAAATATATTAAGTGCTCGCGCCTCGGCCAGGCGTGCAAACTCAATCATGTCCTGTAACTCATGAACATTGCCATCAGTGACGGAAAAGTGCAGCTGAAAGGAAAGCCCTGCAACGCGGCAGTTTTCTATTCCGTTCATGGTTTTCTGCCAGCTACCTGCCTGACCACGAAAGCGATCATGAAACTCCGGGTCGAGTGAATCGACACTGACCCCCGCACCCATCAGGCCCGCTTCGAGCAGGCTGCGTACCCGTCGTTTGGTCAACAGAGTACCATTTGTGCCCAGCACTATAGCCAGATCCTGGTCTGTGCCAAAGCGAACGATGTCTTCCAGGTCTCGCCGGGCGAGAGGTTCGCCACCTGTCAGTACCACCATAGTCCCGTTATCCATTGTGGCCGCATCTTCCAGAATTCCGCAGACTTCTTCGGTGCTCATTTCATCAGCGTGTCCATCGCGCAGCGTAGTCGCATCAAGGTAACAATGTTCACATGCCAGGTTGCACCGCCGCGTGAGGTTAATCGCTAGCAGGGAAAGCTCAGGTGCGCTGTACATGATTAGCTGTTGCGCGGGTCGTCCGGTGCCAGGTGAAAAACGCCCTGTTGTTCCCAACGCATTTTGGCAGCCTCTGCCGCAGCGTGATTTACGTGCTTCTCTCCGCGATTTTTCACCCAGGTTTCAATTTCCTGCACCAGCATGCCACGCACCATCTCAGGGGCTTTAGCGATATGTTGTCGGGCATCCTCATCCCAGCTTAGCGTTTCTTCAACGTCACCGGAACCCAGGCTAAAGGTATTAAGAACTTGTTCAAGGAAGGCTCTGTTTATGCTTGTTTCGCCGCCTTTTTCAGCGATGCTTTCGGCCGCTTTACGCGTCATATCGCGACAATACCCGGAAGGCACGGATTCTAGTTTCCGCTCAGCACCTTGAGTCCAGGGGATGCTGTCCTGATCAACGTCCGGCCCGGGAGCGGAGACCTGGTTTTTTTCTTCAGTATTATTATCCGGGGCAATGTTAGCTTCGGCCATACGTGCGAAAGGGCAAATGCTCTGTTTTTTATCTGCTTTAGTCGCATTTTGAGCCTGCATTGTTTCCTGCATGGCTTCGCGTGATTGTGCGAGACCCGCTTCAGCTGTTTCAAGCGTAATGTTGCTGAGTGAGTTTTGTCGTGCATAATCTTCAATACGTTGGCGCGACGCATCGCGCATAAACCCTTCTGGAACCCGGCTAAGGCGTGCCAATGCGGCGGCCTGCCAGTGAATTTCGGCATTTGTCTCGTCGATGAAAGCGGCGATGTGTTCTGTTTCAACCGTATAGGTATTTGCTCCGCGTGCTTTTTTCTCAGCTCGCATCGCCAGGTTGCCGCGTAGACTCTCATCTTCGATACTGGACAGTAGGGACTTGGCCGCTTCGCTCCATACCATGGGTTTGGGGGTCACGCTGCGTTTAAGCTCACCCGCATCGTAAGCGTTGACGATGTCTTCCATCGCCTTTTCAGCGTGCCCGGGCATTAGCTGCTTTGTCGCTTCTTCAACAATGCTTTCGGTAATCACGGTATGACCACGCTGCTGGGCGTAGCGCAGGATGGCTCCTCGTGCCATGTTTTGAACAAAGCTCGGCACATTTTTCATGCGCGCTTCCGCTTCGACGGTCCAGGAAGTGGTGACATCGGCCAGACGCTCGATTTCAGGTTGATGTTCTAAATGCGTTAATAACACAGCACAATCCGCCAGGCGCAACAGGTTTTCACTATTG
>QNDS01000490.1 GCA_003644925.1 Candidatus Fermentibacterota bacterium | reverse complement strand
TGATCACAGCTATAGCCAGTATGAATATTCTAGCCTGCAAATTACACCTGAAATCCGATCATGATATTATTACCAACTATTGCGTATCGTTACCGTGGAAAATTTCCGGAAGGAGTATCAGAACCTCTCCTGTGCCCTGAAAATCAACTGCGGAAACCACGCTGAACCTGAGTGCAAGGCCCGCCTCTCCGGTGGAGATACCCGTCACTCTTCCAGCAAGAAGTCCATCGGGAAAGACACCACCGTATCTCGAGGTAAGAACCTGATCGCCCGGTTCCACTTCACTTGTCAGGTCAACATGAACAAGATTCAGCTCGCCACTCGACGTTGACTGCAGAATTCCGTAAGCCCCTGATGGCCAGGTCACGCAGCTTACATTTACTGAAGGGTTGGTGATGGGGAGTATCTCACTCGTAGCCTCTCCGACTGAACTTACTACCCCCACAAGACCTTCTGAGGATATGCAAACGGAGTTCTCGAGAATACCGTCTCTTCTTCCCTGATCAATAACCATCGTACCTGAAACCAGCCCCTCGGAACGGTATAGAATCCTTGCGGGAACAGCGTCTCTGTTATCCGTCCGGGTAATACCCAGCAATGTTCTATACTGCTCAGCTTTAACAGCTTCCTCCCTGAGAATCGAATTCTCGAGCATCAGCTGCATGATATCGTTTCTGAGTTTATCATCGGCAGGTGAATTAGTCCCGCTGAAGACAGCCTCGCTGAATCTTGCGCCCAGCCAGCTGCCCAGTCCGCCAAGAAGAGCGGGGCCGAATATCAGCAGAATTATGGAGATGGTAATGTAAAGAACGAATCTCCGGTTCTTTTCTTCACTCCTGCCAGTGCTCTTTTTTCCTGAAGTTATCATTCCGCTACTGAATGAGAAGGTTGCGGTACCTGTAGATATCCTCAAGGATCAGACCGGCACCCAGAACAGTACATGAAAGCGGGTTATCAGCGACTCTTATCGGTAGCCCGGTTTCACTCATAAGAAGCTTGTCCAGTCCCCGAAGAAGAGCCCCTCCACCCGTCAGAACAATTCCCCGTTCAACTATATCGCTTGCAAGCTCCGGAGGAGTTTTCTCGAGGCCGTGCCGTACTGCATCCACTATAGTTGCGATAACTTCCTTAAGAGCGTTTCTGATATCCTCAGAGTTGATCAAATAGGTTTCGGGGATTCCGTTTACGAAATCAAGTCCGCTGACTTCATACTCTTCGTTATCATCCTCGAGTACAGTACCCATCAGTATCTTGACCCTTTCAGCTGTTCGTTCGCCGATCAGAAGGCTGTACTTTTTCTTAAGGTACGCCGATATCGCCTCATCGATCTCATCACCACCTATCCTTATGGAATTGTTGGCAACTATAGCAGACAGGCTTATCACGGCAACTTCCGTTGTTCCACCGCCGATATCGACAATCATATTCCCGGCAGCTCCTTCAACGAGGATTCCCACACCTATAGCCGACGCAAGAGGTTCTGATACAAGAAGAACCTCCCTTGCACCTGCTCTTTCCAACGCAGTTCTCACCGCTGATATTTCAACCTCGGTGATACCGCTGGGTACGCATACGAGTATCCTGGGTCTCATTGATATCTTGCGCGTTTTTGCCATACTGAAGAATTCCCTCAGCATTGCCATAGTAGCTGTGGCATTGGTTATTACGCCATCTTTAAGGGGTTTGAGAGCGTGAAGTGCTATTCCGGTTCGCCCGAGCATAACTTTTGCTTCTTTCCCGACGGCTACGAGTTCACCGGTTTCGCGATCAAGTGAGACAACACTGGGCTGTTCAAGTACAATGCCTCTGCCCTGGAGATATATGAGAGTGTTCGCCGTTCCGAGGTCTATCGCCATTGAGTTTGACAATAGTGTACCGGGCTTTCTTGCGAAAATACTGCTTAATGTTCCGGTGAAACTCATTTACCCTCCCGTAAACTGAATATTCACATGTTGAATAGTAAACATACAGGCCTGCGTCAACTCCTGCTCAAGCAGCTGAAATATAGTAAATAGTACAAGTAGTTAACAGGTGGAAGAATCTGTTAACATCATCTCCGGTCAGATTGAAACTCAGGCTGCCAGTACGGAGCAAAGTCAAGGGTATCTATGGGGATTGGAACGGTCATTCCCCATATACCCGCCCAGGGTACAACTGAAGTATTGATGTCTGTTAACTCAAGTTCAACTACACTATCATTGATTCTGGTGCTCCAGCTCCATGGCCAGGAGTTGTATTCATCATGCGGTGAAGAGGCAAGGATTGTGAATTCGCCACTTTTCCACTTACATCCGGAGGGAAATATAGCACCATCCTCCATTGAAAGAACCATACGGTCTACTGTATCAGAAACACAGAAGACCCACTGTATAGTTTCCCCCGATACCGATGCGCTGCCGGTTATCTCCCATGCTTCCATCAGGAGGGGATAACCAGTTCTGAGTAGATGAACAAGATCGATAACCGGGATGGTTCCTGCCCCAGCACGAAGACCTCCGGG
>QNDS01000489.1 GCA_003644925.1 Candidatus Fermentibacterota bacterium | reverse complement strand
CCCTGACCTGCGGGGCTTCATCAGATCCGGACAATACCGGATACCCGGAAGCGACTGACAATTGCGGCGATCCGATATATACTTATGTCGATGGCGATATGGTCGAAGGTTCCTTTACCCGGACCTGGACCATAGCCGATATCTGCGATAATAGTATTACCTGCGATCAGATAATCACTGTAGTTGAAGATCTGGAAGCGCCGGTATTCGATCAGGAATGTCCGGTTGATGTTACGGTTGAATGCGATGCCGTTCCGGACGCGGCTGTCTTAACAGCGACCGACAATTGCGATGGCGCCGTTGAGGTTACCTTTAATGAAGAAACTACCGCAGGTAATTGTGATGATAACTATACAATTGTTCGTACCTGGTCGGTTGTCGACAGCTATGGCAACTCAAACGAATGCAGTCAGCAGATAACTGTTCAGGATACAGAGGGTCCAATCTTTACACTCTGCCCGGATGATTTTACAGTTCCGTACGGTGGAGAATATGGCCCCGATATCACCGGTCAGGCCACAATAGAAGATAATTGTGATATAAGCCCGACACTGGATATGGTTGACGGCGATATGACCGGCGATGAGCTTAATGGATATACCTTTACCCGGACCTGGACAGCTACCGATATCTGCGGTAATGTTTCCGAGTGTATACAGATTATTACTCTGGAAGGAATGGGTGATCCGTTTCTTGTTGCGAATCCCGAGTCATTCGAAATTGAAGTTACCGAATTCGATTTGCTTGAAGGTCAAATGCTCAATATCTTTGAAAGATATGATCGTCAGGTTCAAATAAGCGCCGTCAGTACAGAGCCATGGCTTGTTATTACCAGCAGCTTCCCGGTGGCGACTCCAAACGTTATATTCTTTAACATAGATGCTACTTCAATTCTGTATGGCGACTATACCGCCGTAATTAGCGTAACCTCGCCAGAGGCCCAGAATTCTCCTCTGGAGATACCGGTTCAGCTTCATGTCGATCCGTTTATCGCTCCCCCTGATTCAGTTTGGGTTTCGACCGTTCCGGCCGTCCCCGGCGGAAAAGCGGTAGTTCCAGTCTATTTCAAAAATAATGACCCGCTTTCCAGAATCAATGTCCCGATAGAATGGACGCCCGACCATCTCGAGTTTGATTCGGTCTCATTTGTCGGTTCGCGTGTTGAATATATCAGCGACTTTGAAAAAGGCTATTCGTTCAGCAATATCTTAAATCAGGTTCAGATTACCGTTGACCCGACCTTTAGTTCATACGTTCCGGGCGGTCGCGGCTTGCTTGCCAGAATGTATTTCTCCGTTAACGGTGATGTTACGACACCGGCCTTTACGGCATTGAATGCCGCCTTTATCGCACCCGATGGATATGTATACTTTGAAGATGAGGACGGCGAAGAAGATATTCCGATTTATACACCGGGCGGAGTCGTCATAGATGATCAGACTGCTTTCATTTGCGGAAGCGTTGTCGAAGTTATAGATGGCATCAAAGTTCCGGTTGAAGGTGCAACGGTTGAATTATGGGATGATTTCCCGGTTGGAGCTTTACAGACCAGCGAACTGTCTGATGTTAACGGACAGTTTGCCTGCGGAACTCTCGGCATTGTTCCATTTGATGCCTACGCCTATAAAGAGGGGTACTATCCCGGAATGGTCTCAGATATCGACTTCGGAACCCTTGGTATAGAGATACTGCTGACCAGAGTTCCCGAGGTGGTTGAATCAAACAGCTGGGTATTATATTTCAGCGGTGAACGGCTGGGAAGCTGCCAGAGCTATTTCCATAATATCCCGCTTCCGGTTGGTTCTGTCGTTGACGCCTATACTAACGAGCAACCGGGCATTCATTGCGGCACCTATTATGTCGATTTCGCCGGTGAATATAGCATGTCGGTTTATGGCGATAATCCTCAGACTTCTGAAAAGGATGGCGCCTGGGAAGGTGATGAAATTAAATTCTTCATCAACGGCTATCCGGCCGCTACCGAAGAACCGGTTTACTGGTCAGAATCTGTTCTATCAATGGAAATCTGCTTTGACCTCTTCCGGGTTGAAACCAGAATAATTGAGCTTAATGCCGGCAAGAATCTGATATCATGGAACCTTGATACCCCAAGTGATGACATCGAAATGCTTTTTGCCGATGTCATGGATAATGTTACTGCGATTCTTGGCTTCGAGCAGGGCGGGTACACATATGATCCGACGTATCCTGAATTCTCAAATCTGCACTATGCTGACCATCTCCACGGCTACTGGGTTGAGATGACTAATCCTGATGTTCTGACAATTACCGGTTCACCGATTGCGCCAACGACGCCGATCTTTCTTGAGAGCGAATGGAACCTGGTTTCATATCTGCCGGATATGGCCTACGCACCGGCGGAAGCCCTGGCCAGTGTTCATGATCAACTTGATGTAGTTTTTGGCTGGATCGGCGATGATGCTTTCGGTTATGAAGCGGCCCATCCCGAATACGCTACTCTGGAATCAATGGAACCCGGTTATGGAT
>QNDS01000488.1 GCA_003644925.1 Candidatus Fermentibacterota bacterium | reverse complement strand
TACATCTATCTCTTTAGCTATACGTTGTACTGTCTGTTGAGCACGAGCTTCGTCAATCTGAGCTTGCGCTCTCTGTACGTTGGCTCTCTGCTTCTCTACTTTAGATGGGGTGTCATTGATTTGCTTAGCACCTTTCTCCAGAGTTTGTTTTATCTCTGGTGACTTGGTTAAGCCTATAGCATCGGTGACTGTGTTCATAGCCATACGAGCATTCAATGATGTCGCGTAGTTATCAATAGCAGCTTTAGCCCCTCTTGCTACGGGTCTGAATGCTGCTTTAGCTGCTGGTGCTATCGCTACGAAGCCACCACCGAAACCTGCACCTAACATTACATCAGTCTTATACAGTTCGTATGAGTACGATGGGTCGTTAGTTAGTCTTGGGTAGTTACGTGCAGCTTCTTCTACTGCACCCATTGCTGCGTATCCTATAGCCTTCTCAGTGAAGGACATAGCTGTGTGTCTTGTAGTGCCATTCAGTAGTACGCTGCTTACTTTAGGTATCACCTTAGATGCTGCTGCACCTGCTTTGTAAACGCCTACACCGGGTACGAAGTTAATAGGGTCAAGTATAAATCCAGCAGCGCCTGCTGACATTGCTTGGAAGGTACTGGTGTTTTCCAGTGACTTGTTAATGTTCATTACCTCTGACATACGTATGACCTTACGTTCGAGTTCTTCAATGCTCTTAACGCCTTTAACTAGGTCTTCTGCTGCTGTCGGTGGTAAGTTGTGTTCGAATGCGAGTGTCTGTGCTTTGAGGTAATAGTCTCTCTCCTCTGCTTCTGTACGCTCGTCAAAGTTCTTATTAGCGAAGTCACTCATGACTCCGTAAAGGTTGCTTGTTAGGCCGTTGTCAATCTCATAACCAACCTGTCCCCAGAAGCTTTGAAAGCCTGCGGGGTTCTCAGATGGGTATGGAATCTCTGTACGGTATTGCGCGGGTAGTTCCTCCTTACGCAAAAGGATGTCTTCATCAATTGGAACTTCTTCAACTGTAGGGAAGGTATTGTCTGGCGGTCTAGCATCATGAGCAGCTTGCGCTTTCTCTGCTGCTATAAAGTCAGGCGTACCTGGCCCTGCTGAAGGTGGTGTTGCTACTACTTCAGGCGTAGTGGTGTCGATTATTGTGTCTGGCATTACGCCCTCCGTAGGTTATAGTAGTTTCTGATATCGGTTAGTCCAACCTTTACCGTAGGTATCCCATAAGGGTTGTCCTGCGATAGGGTTAGGTGTTCCATCAGGTAATAGCTCTGGTTGTTTCAGAGACTTGAGGTACTTCTCATACTCAGTCCATATCTCTTGCTTGGTAGCATTAGGCCCAGCTGCTTTCAGTACTTTGTCTACTCCTTTACCACTGGTCATGGTTCGCATGTTAGCTACCATCTCCTGTGTCTCAGGTTCGACTTCATTTACTTTCTGTGCTACTAGACTTGTAGTATGAATCTGCCGTGCTTCATCCTGTGTCATGCTCTGCATCTCTTGTGTAGTAGGAGGATGTCCTATTACCTTCTCGTATGTCGGAGCTGCTATACCGTGGTTAGTACCCACTAGCTCACCTTGGCTATTGAAGTTACCGGGGTCTGTTGGACTGTTCTGGTAACCACCTTCTGCTTCTAGTATGGTATCCACTAATGGAGATACTGTTGCTTCAGGGCTAGGTGTGAAGATGCTATCTACTGTCTCAGCCATAGGGTTTGCCATTGGACTGAACGGTGCATCTTGTGTTGTTGATACAGGCTCGGCTGGTCTGTTAGGTGTGTTACCACCCGGTGTCATTGCCATGTCGTATCCGGTCTTAATCATATTGATAGTACCGTCGATGACTGTCTTGTTGACTTCAACGCCTCGCATAAAGAGATTGTTCTTCATCATGAATTGCATCTTCTCAGGGAGTGTTCCTCTGTCTGTGCTTCCAGTTATCTGCTCAACGAAGCTTGGAGAGAACTCTGAAGCTTTAGTAGGTAATCCTACATCTAGCTTGATAGGTAAACCAGCACCGTCAACACCGACCATAGTCAGCATGTTGTCGTTTATAGGGTTACGTTGAATCTCTACCTTCGTGTAGTCTGTGTCTGGTGCAAAGCCTGCTGCTGTACCGTATGTATATCTCCAGTTGGGGTCATTCTGTATACCACTTAGGTATTCCTCGATTGAACCACCTTCAATATTCATTCTAGCACCTTCAGGAATAAACTGTCCATGAGATACTACACCGTTCTTTTGCATTGCAGCTTGTGCTGCTGGTATTGCTACACTGACATTACCCTTGTAGGTAGTCAGTGCTTCTTCAAGGTACTCTTTAGTTATAGCATCAAAGACTTGAGAGTTATCAGGAGTCTTGTTGTACATCGGTATCAACGCTTGCGACTCATCTGAGCTGCTAAGGAATACCTGTTGTACCTCGACTAGCGCAGTACTTACTGCTTCCTTCATCTCTTTCTTATCCAAGCTAATATCAGGGAGTTTCTTGATAGCCTGTAGTTCTCTAACAGCCTCGTCATGAGTCCTACC
>QNDS01000487.1 GCA_003644925.1 Candidatus Fermentibacterota bacterium | reverse complement strand
TTGTTAAAGAAGCCCTGGAGGATAAGTCTTCGAACCAGGACCGGCTCCGATCGGCGATAAAGAAGTTCACGAACGCGAAGCAGGCACCGGCCCTTTCGTTTTTATAAGGCACTAACATGGGTACTTACATATTAATATTCATTATCTTGGTTGCCTTCTTCTGCACCATTAACGGATTCATACCAGTAGCCTGCATCTTGTTGATTGGGGTCCACTGGTATAATGAGTTGACGTATTAATAGTCTTCCCATCCGGGTTCCTGTTCTGCCATTTCTGGAGCCCTAAGCAGCCCCGCCCCTGCTCGGGGTCCCAGCATCTTTGTGGGTGCTTTCTTACCGAAGTCATACGCTTTCTGAGCATACCGGGCTCCCATCCGAGGGTTAAAAAGCGCCTGTGTTCCTAGCCCCATCAACCCCCCTACCACAGGGTCTCCGTATGCTGCAGCGCCCCCCAGCCCCGACAGCATAGAGGTAAGCCCGATAGGGTTTCGGTTAGTTACTCTGTGAATAGTCTTCTCCAGAGGCTTTCTGGCTTCAAGCAATAGCCCCTCTCTTACGTTTAGCTCATGAATAGCGTCACCAAACCCACTGTCTTTCGCCGCGTCCTCAATCACGGCTCTCGAATTAGAGGCGACATCACGTAGATAATCATATCTGACTTTATCTTTGAACTTATCCGATCTCCAGTTAATCCCGCCGTACAGGTTTTTCTTGAACGCTTGTACGTCTTTGACTGAATCAAACTGTTTGGGAAAATCGTCAGAGACAGAGCGTACCACTTTAATCGTCTTATTAACGTTGGTAGAGCTCGCCGGATCCAGGTATTTGTTCACGAAGGCATCAGAAGGTCGGTACACCTGATTAGCAAGGGGAGGGGGTACGTTTGTGGACGTTTCTGCTAAAATATCATCTATCTGAGTATTAATTCCTGAAGCTCGACCATTAAGGACATCTACCCCTCTATTTGATATAGGTATCTTTTCATCTAGTAATGTTTTCGAAAACGTTTTAGGGTCACTAACATTCGGCTTCGTAACTGCCTTCATAATGGCCTCTGGTGCGCCAGACTTAGCCACTGCTTTAGCCAATCCACCGGCGGCTTTGGCTGTCCCTGTGATAGGGTCCAGCGCCGCGGCCACTTCTGATACGTTACCGGCCCATTTAGATAGTTTAGCCATCCGAGCGGAATTACTAGCCAATCCCGCCCCTTTAGCTACCGCCCCCGCGCCGCCTGCGAAAACTCCCCCAATGTCGGATATGACTCCGGCAGGGTCTGTGCGAAACGCTTCCTGGAAAGCTTCCAGACTTCCATAGCGATTAGCATAGAACTCCACCAGCGCGTCGGCACTGCTCGGGTCGGCGTCGCCTATCCCTATCTTGGCCCCCATTCCTGCCACGAGATTTCCCAGCCCGGTAATAGTTCGTCGTGGATGGGTGATTGCGTCGGCCGTGTCCACTACCATTTGTTATGCTGAAGGATACAGGTTGGATGCCACATCCTCCCAGTAGTTGTCGTCTTCTTCGGGTACATCTTCCCATTCAGACATGTTATTTTCCTACCTTACGACGTTGTCGCTTACCGTTAACTGTTCTGTATTCATACGCGGGGTCCCCTCTGTCCCAGATGGGAACGACTTCTTCTCCTTTCTTTGATTCTACAGGGTCCGGTGTATCTGCTTTTGGATACTTAGTTTTAAGATTCTTTTCTGCTTTAGCTAGTAATTTTTCCATCTGTACGATACTAGCCATTCGAGCTTTATCAGGAACCATAAACCCCTCCAGGGATGTAGGGTCACTTATTAAACTTTCTAGTATAGCTTGGTCGGGCCCCGATAAAACCCCAAGGTTATAGTATTCTTTAGCTAACAAAATCATGTTCTGATAGGCGGTGGATACCTGTGCTTTACTAGCACTAGGCAATATCCTCCGGCCTGTTTCAGAATATAGTTTTTTGAATTCGGATAATGCGTCAGACATCCCTGAAACAACAGAGGACTCATCCCTGTACTTCTGGGTTTGCAGTATCTTTGGATCACTGATACCCCCAAGGATGGGTTCGACTTCTACCCCCTCCCTGCCCTCTTTCCATCTCATATTTGGAGGCAGCTTCGGCCCCTGTCTCATGTCAATGTTAACTGCTGACCCTGCCTTTCTCGGAGGTCCGAAGGGGATAGGCTGCTGTGTTTTCGGATCCATGTACGCCTGCTGAACCCACCCCGGGCGGCCTTCCACCCCTATGGTAGTCATTTTAGGGCTGAACTGTTTCTCCGGTCTATTCTGCGCCTGCATCAAGTCCCTCATCATTCCCGCGCCTGCCGTCTGGGTGATCTTGCTTGGTGCGCCTGTCATCCCCGCCATCAGGCGTAGCTGATCGGCTGGAGTCTGCTGGCTGCCAAAGTACCCGGAGCCCTGCTGTATGCCTTCTTCCCCCATCAGCTCTTGCGTGATCGGATCATAAGAACCGATGTCTATGTTCTGGGGGTTGTTCCCCTGCTGGCCTAGTAACTTCTCCATGTG
>QNDS01000486.1 GCA_003644925.1 Candidatus Fermentibacterota bacterium | reverse complement strand
CCCGGGGCTGATGATGTTCCGGATGATTCCCACTGCCGCTCATTCACAGGAAGATGTGGCCCGCACCGTCGAGGTGTTCAAGTCCATGCGGGATGATCTGAAGGTTCAGTTTCCCCTGAACGAAGATCTGGTTTCAAAGATTAAGAAGATTTTCCGGGATTAGAAGGTACCACTACAGCCGGATTTTTGAATAATTGACCTCTGGCGAAATAAGTCATTATGCCATTTCCCCTTCGCGATATTGAACTGGAGAAATTCCGGATTCGACACGGAATATCATCGCCAATCTTCCCGGATGCCCCCGTGCGCTCTACCGGAAGTACTGCTGAATCGCTCCAGAATCAGCAGGAATGACAGGCTACTCAGCTATCTTCCAGAAAGCGTTTACCACCGGGGAGTTAATCTTCCGCTTATGAACACAGAGTCCCACTTCGTAGGGCGGTAAAGAAGGATCTACCTCGAGTTTGCGTACATCATCCTTGAACAGGCTGTTGTCAATTACAATTTCAGGTACCGCTCCGATACCGCATCCGAGCCGAACCATAGCCAGAATAGCCTCATGCCCGCCAACCTCGGCATAGACATTCGGTCGGATTCTCCGCTGACGAAACCAGTCTTCAACCCTTCGACGGGAGAGTCCCTGCTCGGCGAGGATAATCGGCGTGGTTTGCCAGGGGATTGGATTCTGATCGATGATGGTTGTAACTTCACAACTGACTACCGGCCCAATAAATACCAGTGGTGTAGTTGTTACCGTAAGGTACTGCACATTTCCAGGCAGATTTGCCGGACGAACCACCACCGCGATATCGGCGGAACCATCGAGCACCTTGTCCAGAGCATTGGCGGAATCCCCGGTTTCAAGTCGAAGGTGCACCTTGGGATGAAGGGTTCGGAATCTGGTGAAAAGATCGGAGAGCACTCCGTATGTGGCGGTAACCGAA
Source organism: Candidatus Fermentibacterota bacterium (assembly GCA_003644925.1). Classification (GTDB taxonomy): domain Bacteria; phylum Fermentibacterota; class Fermentibacteria; order Fermentibacterales; family JCC-6; genus Aegiribacteria. Next base: position 1,573 of record QNDS01000486.1, on the reverse strand, counting down.
GCATAGAGTATCAGCTCCCCGCTGAGCTCCTGTGTATCCCGCAAGAGAGAATTCCGGAATCCCTCCCAGCTCTCGACAGCCTCCTGGGCATACTTTACAAACGCGGCTCCGGTGTCTGTTAAATGCACAGAACGCCTGTCCCGAATGAATAAGGGATGCCCGAGCTCCTCCTCAAGCCGCTTGATCGTCCGGCTCACTGCCGATGGACTTAAATGAACCTCTTCACTGGTCTTTCTGAAGTGAAGTGATGATGCAAGATGGAGAAAAAGCCTCAAGGAATATATATCCACAGCAGCCTCCTTCTCTTCTGTTGCGTATTACGCAATACAGTATGCATTAAATATCACATTACACAACACAGGAACTATGACATACTGGGCCGAACAGAAATTCAAAGGAGCATATAATGGCAAAAATAGATTTTGGCGGAACTGTAGAAGAAGTAATCACCAGGAAAGAATTCTCTCTTGAAAAAGCACAGAGCATACTCAAAGACGAAGTAATTGCAGTCCTCGGCTATGGCGTTCAGGGACCGGCTCAGGCCCTGAATATGCGGGATAACGGATTCAAGGTTATCATAGGTCAATCCTCAAAGTTCAAACGGGAATGGGACAAAGCCATTACCGACGGCTGGGTTCCCGGTGAGACTCTCTTCGAGCTCGAAGAGGCGGCGGAAAAGGCTACCATTATACAGTATCTGGTTTCAGACGCCGGTCAGAAAGCCGTTTGGCCTCTGCTCAAGCCTCACCTGAAGCCCGGAGATGCACTCTATTTCTCACATGGCTTCTCGATTGTTTACAAAGAACAGACCGGTGTGATTCCCCCGTCTGATATCGATGTCATTCTCGTGGCTCCCAAAGGTTCCGGTGCCAGCGTTCGAACCAACTTCCTCAACGGCAGCGGCATCAACTCAAGCTTCGGCGTGTTTCAGGATGCAACCGGCAGGGCCAGGGAACGGACACTGGCAGTTGGAATCGCAATCGGTTCCGGCTATCTCTTCCCGACAACTTTTGAACATGAAGTTTTAAGTGACCTCACCGGTGAACGGGGTATCCTGATGGGTGCACTTGCCGGTGTGATGGAAGCCCAGTACGACGTACTTCGGGAGAACGGCCACAGCCCCAGCGAAGCGTTCAATGAAACAGTTGAAGAACTCACCCAGAGTCTCATTCGCCTCGTAGGTGAAAACGGCATGGACTGGATGTACGCGAACTGCAGTACTACTGCCCAGCGCGGCGCCCTTGACTGGAAACCCCGCTTCAAAGCGGCAACCCTTCCGGTATTCAAAGATCTCTACAATTCGGTGAAAACCGGTAAAGAGACCGCGATTGTTCTGGATGTGAACAGTGCTCCTGATTATCAGGTGAAGCTTGATGCCGAACTCAAAGTGATTCATGACTCCGAAATGTGGCGAGCTGGTACGGCAGTCAGGTCTTTACGCCCCGAGAACTGGAAGAAATAGACCCGCCTTAAGCCCTCAATATGGATGTAACTCGATCCGAACCACTTATCATGCTGCAGGATGCAGCAATAAGGGTTCGTGATCGACGCATCCTGGAAGGTATAACCTGGT
>QNDS01000485.1 GCA_003644925.1 Candidatus Fermentibacterota bacterium | reverse complement strand
TCCTGTGTGAGGCGGCCGGTTTTGACGTTATCATCGTGGAGACGGTTGGTGTTGGGCAATCCGAAACCAAAGTCTCGGAAATGACCGATATGTTCATGTTGCTGCTGTTACCCGGCGGCGGCGATGAGCTTCAGGGCATCAAGCGCGGCATCATGGAGTTGGCCGACCTGATTCTTATCAACAAGGCTGATGACGACCTGCAAGCGCTCGCCCAGCGCTCAGCCGCCGAGTACCGCAGTGCGCTGCGACTGCTCCATCCCCGCCTGGCGGAGTGGAAGGTCGAGGTTCAGACCTGTTCCGCCCGGGATCGTGTGGGGATCGCTGAGGCCTGGAACGCCGTACTGGCGCACCGCGAAGTCCTTGAAGCCAGCGGCCAGTTCACGGTACGGCGCGCCGCGCAAGCCCGGGACTGGATGTGGTCTGAGGTGAACGACAGCCTGGTTGCCGCATTGCAGGGCGACCCGGAAGTGCGCAAGCAAATCCCGGCCCTGGAAGCGGCTGCCAGCGAGGGCCGGATTCCGCCCACGATCGCTGCACGGCAATTGCTGGATATTTTTCTCAAACGCCATAAACAGTGGGACCCATGAACGACAGACCTTTCAAAGTACTCGGAATTCAGCAGATCGCGGTAGGCGGTCTGGATAAGAACCGCCTGCGCACGCTCTGGGTGGATACCCTTGGCCTCAATCTGGCTGGTAACTTCCAGAGTGAGTCAGAAAATGTCGATGAAGACATCGCGGTGATCGGCTCCGGACCTTTCCAGGTGGAGGTCGACCTGATGCAACCGCTGGATCCTGACCGGAAACCCCAGGTGCAAAGTCCGCCGCTGAATCACATCGGCCTGTGGATCGACGACCTGTCAGCGGCAGTGGAGTGGTTACAGGCTCAGGGCATGCGATTTGCACCCGGCGGCATCCGCAAGGGGGCATCCGGTTTCGACATCTGTTTCGTCCACCCCAAGGCTAACGATGAATTCCCCATCGGAGGGGAGGGTGTATTAATCGAACTGGTCCAGGCACCACCGGAAGTGCGTGAGGCTTTTGAGCGATTCAACAGATCAGCGGTTCTGTAAGGTGAGCGAATGCATTAAAACCATGGGGTTCAACGGTGATTGCCGGAACCCCCTGTCGAGATAGAATTTTTTTGCTGCATCATCCAGCGCATCCAGCAGGATTATCCTGGCGCCTACAAGCTCAGATACTTGATATGAGCGAAGGAATGCATCTTTCAACAGGCCAGATCCAATCCCCTGGCCGGCATGTTCTTTATCCACTGCCAATTGGCCCAATAAAATGGCTGGTATCGGATCAGGAGCCCCGTGCCGGAATTTTCTGGCAGCCGCCTGACGTTCTATGGAAGCGGTGGCCAGGGAATAGTAAGCAAGCACCTGTCGCTGTTCACAAACCACATAAGTCCTGGAATCCCTGGTTTGCTGATTTGCCAATGCATGAACAGATAGCCACCGATTGAGTGCTGGTTTCCCACAATCAAACCAGGACAGGTCATGATCTGCCGTGAGTAACTCCGGAGGGCTTATTGCTCCCACGGAGCAGGTGTATCAAGCATTTTTTGGAGTGCCGGGTTATCAGAAACCGGGCTATCCATAAGCCGGAGAATCTGTTTGTACTGGTCATCATCGACAAGAAAAATTCGTTGTTTCAAAAGCGCATCTTCAGCAGCTTCAGTGGCCGCATCGATCATAAATTCACTAACTGATTTGTGGCGCAATTCTGCCGCACGGGAAATTAGCTCACGTTGTGCTGGTCTTATTCTCATGTTGAGTTGCATGCTTTTTGACTCGGTTGTCACGCCCACCTCCTGAGATACATTTCTTGACCATAAATGATAGTCAAATGTATATCAATTGTATAGACAAATTGTGTGTCGAACCGTTCTCCAGATTCTGAGAAGCACAGTTTGAGCCAGGACCGATCTAACAGAAACAGGCAAATAACCCAGACTGGTGTAGGAAAAAGCCGGAAGTACTGGCACACCCCTGGTTTCTTGCTTTCACTGACGCTGCTGGCTATTCTGTGCTCCCGCAAATTCTTCAGGTGACAGAGCTGTGCCAGTTTCCGAAAAAATCTTATTTATCTTCCCAGGGCAAGGGTCACAATACCCAGGTATGGGCAGCGACATCTACGAGCAACATGCTGCTGTCCGAACTATCTATGATCGGGCCAGCAATGTCCTTGGCTACGATATGGCGGAGCTTTCTTTCAACGACCCGGAAGATCAGCTCAACCTGACCCGGTATACACAGCCCGCCTTGCTGACCCACTCCATCGCCTGCCTGGAGGCTTTCAGGGATTTGACTGATGATCGCCTGAGGCCAGTAATGGCCGCAGGGCATAGTGTTGGCGAGTACGCGGCACTGGTCGCGGCAAAGGTCCTGAATTTCGAAAGTGCCCTGAAACTGGTGCAGAAACGCGGGGAATTGATGGGTGAGTATGGTGAAGGCGAAATGGCTGCATTTCGCATGGACCTCGACACCGTTCGACCCATTGCCGAGCGTTATTT
>QNDS01000484.1 GCA_003644925.1 Candidatus Fermentibacterota bacterium | reverse complement strand
TTCATAGAGCTATTCGAAGTAGACTGCACAAATATACCTGAGATTAATACTGTATACTATCTAACACCTATGGTAGATGGAGCAAGTAAAGTACATTTCGGAAATAACGATTATGACCCTTTCCCTATAGATATAGAGGGTATAGATCAAAGTTCAGAAGGTGCTCCAGCTAGACCTACAGTAGTAATAGCAAACATAAATAAGCTATTTGGCTCTTTGTCTTTTCTTTATGAGGATCTTGTAGGCTGTACTGTAACCTACATAAGAACATTTGCAATCTATTTAGATACAGCTAATAAAATATCTGCACCGCCTTTAAAGTACACTATATCTAGAAAAGTCTCCCATACTAGTAAAGGACTTTCTTGGGAGCTTCGTTCTCCTTTAGATAAGGAACGTGCTTTCCTTCCAGGTAGACAAATGCTGAAGAGAGACTTTCCAGGGCTTGGGATTAATAAGAGTATTAGATAATGAAACTTACAGCTGAACAGATACAAGCAATTAAGTCTTGGGCTTTAGTATGTTACCCAGAAGAGATGTGTGGTATCATTACTGAAGGGGTATTTAAAACTTTACCTAACTCCGCAGAGAACCCTAAAGAGGCTTTTAGAATAGATGAAAAGCTCTTACTCCCATTCCTTGGCAAGATAGATGCAATAGTACATAGCCATTGCCATAACCCTAAAAAACCTACTGCTCTAGATGTAAGAACACCCTCTTCTGCTGATGTACAAGGTCAGATCTCTTCTGGTGTACCTTGGCTTATAGTAGGTGTAGATGGTTCTATGGTAACTCCAGCAATAACAATACCTAGAGAGCCTTCAGCATCTTACCTAGAGCGTCCTTTTATATGGTTTATAAATGACTGTTATACCCTTGTTCAAGATTACTATCAATTTGAACTTGGTATAGCATTAACAGACCATAAAATAGATAAGGATTATAAAACACTTCGTAATTACGATAACCTATTCGAGAGATATATTAAAGAGTACGGTTTTAAAGAAACAGACTCTATAGAAGGTTTGAAGAATGGGGATCTATTACTACTAAATAACGGGGTAGCTACTTGCAACCATCTAGGTATTTACCATAATGGGGAAGTCCTACACCAAGATGAAATGAGTGTTTCCCAGCCTTTTGTGGCTTTTATAGGAAGAATTAATAAGGTATTAAAATATGTTGGTTAATATAGTAGAGACTCTAAATGAGATAAGTAGTTTTGAGCTAAAAGCTACTAGTATTAAGGAAGTTCTTATGCTTCTAAAAGTTGCTAAAGGACATGAATTTACAAATAACCTAATCACTAGTAATTATAAATATATCTTAGTAGACTCTTCCGAAAGGTTAGAGCCTATTGGCTTACTACCAGAGGTAATCTTTACAGACCTAGCCGGTTATGATACCTTATATATTATAAAAGAAACTGCTGGGGAAGGGGCTATAATAGTTGCTGCCGTTTTAGGTACTACTGTAGCTGCACTATCGACCACAGCCCTAATTGTAGCCGCAGTCATAAATATAGTAATTTCTATTGCTGTAGGTTTTTTAGTATCCTTACTATCCCCAACACCGGAGTTTAGTAGTGATCCCTCCCAAGCGCAGCTTAAACAAAGTAGCTTATTTAATGGCGCGCCACTTATCAGAGAACAGGGCGGTAGTGTGCCTTTAGTATTTGGTAACCCTTTCGCAGGAGGGGTATTGATCTCTTCTGGAGTCTCTACTGAGGATGTATAATGAGTGATATAATAGGAGCAGGCGGTGGCGGTGAAGGAAGTTCACACACACCAATAGAAGCTAATGATACCTTACAAAGCCGCCAAGTAGTTAAACTTCTTTTAGTTATTAGTGAAGGTGAAATAGAAGATGTAGAAGATATTTTTCTAAATAAGGTATCTATCTCTAATTTTTCTGCTACTTGGGCTTGGCGAGCAGGCACAGGAACTCAAACAGTAATGCCTGGGTTTATAAATACTGAAGAACCTATAGGCTCTTTTAGCCCAGTTACACTTACTACAGGTACAGAGTTTGTAACTGCTATTCCTTACGATGCACAATCTTGTCGAATAACCTTTACACTAAGTCTTTTAAAGCAAATAACTGAAGACAACGATACTGTAGGGTATACAGTCCAATATAACGTCTACACTAGACCTAGCAGTGCTGCTGTTTGGACTTTCTATACAACTATAACTAAAACTGGCAAGTCAACTGGCCCATATAGTTGGGATACTCCTATACGTGCTCCAGCAGGGGTAACTGTAGCCTCTAGTTGGGAAATTAAAGTAATCCGTACAACTATTGCTGATGATGGTAAGCATTTCTCACCTACTCAATGGTCAGCTGCTACAGCTATAAGAGAATCTAACCTTACCTATAATAACTCAGCCTTAGTATCCATAACCTTAACAGATGCACAGCAATTTGGTGGTAACATACCAGAGATAGCCTTCAAGGTAAAGGGCATTAAGGTAAAAATACCGGATAACTATGATGCAGCTAATCATTTGTATGATGAAACA
>QNDS01000483.1 GCA_003644925.1 Candidatus Fermentibacterota bacterium | reverse complement strand
TGCAGAGGCGGATAACCGCTCCTGTTTTACCGCTGAAGCCAGATTCTTCCCATTGAAGAAGGATCGAAATCTATGGGATAAACCCAGGTTCCGAAATCATCTCCTGCGGATCTGTACACATGCACCAATGCATAATCATCGAACAGCTCAAGAAGAGCTATATCAACGGCAAGCTCGATACACCATCTTCGCTCTTCAATACTGACTGCAGTATCGAAGCCGTTCTTCCAGTCGATCAGGTCACCTTCTGACGTATATATCGATGCTTCCGACGAACCGTCTCTGAATACCTTCAGCCACAGGACTGAGCCATCAAGTGAATTGAAAATGAAACCTCCGTACTCTTCGCTCTCTTCCGCACAATCAGCCATTTTCATAAAGATGAAGAGTCTATCTCCGTCATTGGCAGCCGCGAATTCTGTTTGGGGAAGTGGCGTCGGCTGACCTGAGAAGTCCGCGAAATTCGTGTGGAAAGGCCTTCTGTATTCACCATCCGACCCTTCACCGTCAAGGACGGCTTCCGAATAGAAGGCGTTGGCTGTGCGCAGAACCTGCCATGAATAATCGAACTGCAATTGTCTGTCACGATTGCCGTATTCAAGGCTGACGGTAACGAAAGGTGAAGGGTAAGGGCTGCCTTCGGGGGACTGGGTGAAGAGCAGGTCTACAGGCAGGGAGTCAAGTTCAACGACCAGTGTCTCGGGATTCAGATTCCAGGTGCCAGGGTTAATGTCCAGAGTCACAATGCGGGACCTATTCTCCTGGGGAACCAGTGTCATGATCGCGGATTCAAGTTCCTGTTCAAGGGGTCTTGCAGTTATAAGCTGCTGCTCATACATGTACGCAAGGTTCATTTCCTCGCCGGTATTGATGGTTTCAGGATAGACTCCTCTGGCATCGACGACAGCGAAGGCAACCGAATCAGGCCAGACTGTCATCCAGCCCAGCTGGGTGAAGTCACCTCTTTCCGTGTCGGGTTCCGGAACAGCGCTGCCGGAGGGGCCTGCGGATATGTACAGAATCCCGTTCTCACGTCCGGCGGCAAAAAGGTGGATGTGTCCTCCAATGACCGCGAGAGGTCCTGTTTCTTCCATCATAACCTTGAATTCACTTACCGCGGCTGAATCCTGCCAGGCCATGAACCAGAATGGTTTGTGGGTAACGAAGATCCAGAGATCATCGATATCTATCCTGTCTATGAGGCCTTTAATGGTCTCCAGGTTTTCTTCCGTGAATCCGTATTCCATAGAAGAGTCCCAGACGACGAATGTGATGCCGAGTATTTCCTCGACCCTTGAAGGTTCGGTCCCGGTGTACTGCCTCCAGTATTCTGCGGTCTCCCCGTTCCATATATCGTTATTTCCAGGTGTGTAAACGAAGGGAAAGGCGGTGGTAAGCCTTTGAAGTACGGGAAGGATGTTTTCCCAATCCTCAACAGCTGTTTCTACATCGCCATTGCCCTCTACGAAATCGCCAACAGAAAGAACTATGTCCGGCGACATCTCAATTATCGCGTTGACGGCTACCTGAAACTCTATATCATCCGGTCTGCCCGTTCTGTCTCCCAGTACAGCTATTCTTACCGGGAACAAAGCGAGAAGGATCAGTAGTATCGCGCTCATTCTTATCCCCTTTTTTCAGCGTTCTTTTCTCTGCCCAGACGGAAGAATTCCTTCAGGAGCCGGGAGGATTCATCACTGCAGCATCCTCCGAAAACCTCCGGGTAGTGGTTGAGATCCGGCATCTTGAGAACATCTGTAACCGACCCGAAAGCACCGAACCGCTTGTCAGGGGCTCCATACACCAGTCTGGGTATCCGCGAGAGTATCACAAGTCCCGCGCACATCAGACAGGGTTCTAAGGTGGAATAGAGGGTGCAGCCCTCAAGTCTCCAGTCCTCTCTGTCCTCCGCCGCTGCCGTTATTACGAGATGTTCGGCGTGTGAGGTCGGCATTCCGGTTTCTGCTGTTCTGTTGCGATCTGCAAAATGTCTGCCGGAAGATTCAACAAGAACCGCCCCGACCGGTACTTCTTCAGCCTGAAAAGCTTCTTCTGCCTTTTCAAGGGCGATATGCATCCAGTACAGGTCCATTTCTGTAAGTCCCATTTCAGCCCTCTTCCGCAAATGCGGCCTCTATCTCATCCGGATACTTGGGAATAGATGCTGAGAGTACGGTATTCTCTGTATCACCTATGAGAACGTCGTCCTCTATTCTTATCCCTATTCCCTCCTCCTCCGAGTAGAAACCCGGTTCTACCGTAAGCACCATGCCTGCTTTGAGCTCATCGCTTATCACGTTCTCGTCATGTGTATCCAGTCCTAAATGGTGGCCGATATTGTGATAGTAGTACTTCTCTATATCCTCTTCGTTTTCAATGATACCCTTCTCCATGAGGATTCCCGTATAGTATTCCTTCACTTCGCGGTTCCATTCGGAATGACGCTTTCCAGGTTTCAGAAGGCGTATGGCCTCCTCCTGAACACCGATAACCATGTCTACGAGTTCCCTCTGCCTCTCCGTA
>QNDS01000482.1 GCA_003644925.1 Candidatus Fermentibacterota bacterium | reverse complement strand
TAGTGTAATATAAATCTTACCTGTCTCACCTGTTATTGGAAGGGATGCAAAATCAGCATACTCCTCAACGTCCTCAACATAGCTTGGAAGGTTAGCGGCTTGAATCAATCCCCCAACCATTCGTGGGGCACCGGTAGAGCCGTTATTTATTTCTAAAATGTCAGTTGTATTCGTTCCGATATTAGTTACGTTCGTTCCAATGTTGGTTACGTTTGTACCAATGTTAGTAGCGTTCGTTCCTATATTGGTTGTATTGGTACCAATATCGGTCGTGTTCGTTCCGATGTTAGTTGTGTTTGTTCCAATGTTTGCTATGTTCGTATTGATAACAGACTGAGCGTCTATTATTTCTGTCGATGATGCTTCACTTAAATCTAGTTTTCCAATCGTGCCTGAATCTTCCAGCCTTGAAATGAATCCACTATTAAACGTGGTCTCATCTGCCACTTGTCCATTCTTAACAGTCATATATCTATCCTTGATTTATACTTTTCTTAGAGTAATCATCCCACTTTCATAGTAGTCTATCAAGCCTTTCGAGTATAACTCCTTTAGAGTAAATGCCGTTCCGGTCTTTGACTTCTTTGTTGACTCTAAAAAACACTCAGTAAACTCGCTTGGAGTTGCTCTATCAGGCATAAACTCGATAGGGGATTTAGTTATGCAGTATCTCATGAAGTCTCGAAGATTCTCTACCCCCGAAGGATCATTATCAAGCGGTGCCCCGTTACCTTGAGCTATATTTGTTTGATAGATTATATTCATTTCAGCAAAAGACTCGCTTCCAAATGTCACTAACTCAACCTCGCCACTCGCTGTAGTCTTTACAGTCGGGGAGGAAAATCCTTCGTTATCAATAAAGTCTACAAAGTTTTGCAGCATGAATTGAGGCAAAAAGGCTTTACCGGTAGCGGTGTCAGACTCAGCGGAGCTTCCAGGTCCAACATCACTACCAGTAAAACCCATGAGGGTAAATCCACTACTGGAGGTCGAACCAGTAGCAACAAGCAATGTAAAATCACTTGATGCAGATATCTCAAAAAACCTATTTGTTCTGGAAAAGTTGCATATATAATTCTGTGTTCCCACTTCAGTCATCGCCCTAGCAATCTCTATTGCGAGACTAGTAGGCGTGTACTGACTAGGGGAAAGAGTAGCTGTTAACTCACTACCACCCTCATTAAAGTTTATATCGGTGCCAGTAGTTTCAACTATAAAGTCATAATAGAATTTTGATTTTGTTTTAACTGTCATGCAAAGCTCTGGTTTATTATTACGCTATCTGAATCGATAGCCTCATTTAATATATTGGCTAACTCTAAACCTGATTCACGTCGGTCTAGGATGTTTCCGTTTACTACTAGGTTTACTGTTTTTCCTGCTTGAGGTGCTTCGTCTCCACCAAGTTGTTCGGTTGCTATTGTTTCAGAAACGGTGCCAGTTGGTGACGATGCTCCAGAGCTAGCAGATGCAGATGAACCACCACCGCCTGAGAAACTTTTCATTATTGTTCCAAGAGCAACAAGCCCAACACCTGCAACAACCGCATCTGCCCCCTTTAGTGATTTGAGAGATTCGACACCTATACCTGTAGCAATTAAAACACTACCCATTTGCACGGCCATATCTCCCATGACTCCAATCACGAACTTGCCAAAATTTTTAAAGGCGTTTTGCCCGTTCATTAATGAGTTAACCACGTTTTGAACGCCCCCAACTATTCCTTTTACTAGTGTTCCTTTTAGTGCTGAAGCTAGTTTTTTCCCAGACTCTGCCATAGACTTTGCTGAATTATCAAATCCAATATTCATGCTTTTTAACATCTTTAAAAAAGTTATTGTTTGTTCCTCCATGACCTCTGGCTTTGGAAGTACGTCTATCTTTTCTACGTTTTTTGTTTCAGCATTAACCTGCTCTACAGTTTCCTTTAGACCTTCTAAGAACTCAGCACTTTTATCAGCGAATGAAGTGTCAAATGATCCCTCAAAAGTAGACTTTAAATCGTCTCGCATTTCACCGGTTACTTCAGATGTTATCAATGCTACACCTTTTAAACCTGAAGCAAAGCCGTCAAGTACCCCTCCAAAATTCATACTCTCAACAAGAGTGGAGACTGTTCCAACTATAAAATTTAATATCTCTTGGGCTCCATTTCTTACTGCTTTAAATGCAAGAACTGATACATCTTTTACAAGAGTGAATGGTAGTATTAAATAATCATTTATAGCTATACCAAGATTTAGTATATCTATAATCATGTCTTTTAAGGCGGAGTCATCTGCTCTAAAGCCTTTTACTATTCCTATAAAACCTGAAAATGTTTTAGTTATTTTTGATATAAGTGCCGACGCTAGAGGGGATTTTGTAATTATAAATCCTATCTCTTCAAGTAGGTCGCCAAATGTATTTGATAATTGATCGTATGCACCTGAAAAAGTTTTAACATCTCCAGCGGCTGCACCTCCAAATTTCTTTTTTAATTGAGTTAATGCATTTGTAAAAGTCTCGGCATTGTCAGCACCCT
>QNDS01000481.1 GCA_003644925.1 Candidatus Fermentibacterota bacterium | reverse complement strand
CCATTGATAAGCATTAGGGAGTTATCTTGTAGCATGATTAGCTCCTCCTATGATAGAGCATCGGTAAGATTAGTGCCTTTGTCGGCTGTATTAGGGCCCACCCTGCCAACGTCACCCTCATCTGTAACGATAGCACCATCAGGTGTACGCACATCAGGCTTAGGAACAGGTGTATCACCCTCTGGTGTTGGTCGTATAACCCTAGGCTCACCGCCTTCTTTGGTTATACGATAGTCAACAGAGTTGTTCTTATAAGCTAGGGCATTCTTCTTAGCTTGGGTGTTATCCAACTTAGCACCACCCATCATAGCTTCCATAGCTTGAGAGGCTGTGTCATACTTATACGACCACAAGGAAGGATTGACAACTAAGCCTTTATACACATCCTGTAGGGAGTTAGCCACTGCTTGGAACTCATCACTCTCCCTCACGTTCTCAGGTACATTATCAAACTGCATCTGAATAACTTTAGGTGAGTCAACATATGCCAAACTTGCGGCAACTTGATTAGACTTACCTACAAAGCTAATTCCAATGTCATCACCGTACTCCTTATAGTCACTCATAAGAGTGCTGTTAGGGTCTGTAAGGGTGTTGGCTGTGTTAACAACTAGGTCAATAGCACCCGGAGCACCATCAGCTATTGCATCAACAGAACTGAAAGCAAACTGTGCAGACACAGGGTAATTCTTATCGGTTGCTGTGTTAACCCAAGCCTCACCGTTAGTAGCCTTAGCCCTGCTCACCATATCAGCGGCACTCTCGCCACCCATAGAAGAGGCAGTAGCCATCAATCCACGTTGGTTCTCTTTGGTCTCTACCTTGCCACTGTTAAAATCCTTAGCGGCGGATGGACCTTCCATAGCGATAACAGCATTATCCCCAGAACGATTCACTAGGTTGATTATCTCTAACACCTCGTTAGGCGTATAAGTTCCCGTTTTAGAGTTAGGATTCTTACCAGAAAATTCAGCTCTCCTTAGGAATTTTGGAGTTATTGTAATCCCCAACTGTTTAGCTAGACTAGGGTCAGCTACGAGAGCATGGTATGCAATCTTGTAGGGGTCCCATTCGGTAGGGTCATAGCTTTCACCTGACTGTACCATAATACGAGCTAACGTAGGGTTGGTCTCCCACAGTTGGTTAACAGCTCTGTTCTTATTCAGAGTGGCTATCGTTTCTTGATACTTAGCATCACTCAGAGCATTAGAGAGCGTGGTTAGCCTTGACATCTCAGCCGTCTGCTGTGTCATCAAGGTGGTTATATCCCCACCCTGCTCCTTGGTCTGCTCCCGAATCTTCCTATGCTGTGCGGACAACTCATTAACAGACATGTTAATCATATCAGGACTAACAGTGTTGTTGTTCATTGATGCCGCTTTTTGGAGATTACCAGCAACATTGTTATACGCTAGGTTACTGTCGCTCAAACCTACCTTAAGTTGGCTAGCTGATTGAGTTTTCAATTGAGCATTGTGGTATTCAAGAGCCTTCTGTCGGTCATAGATACCTTCAGCTTTCTGCTTGTCCACTTCCGTGGCTTGCATAATAGCTTGTACACCCATCTCCTTCTCAGCCGTACGCTTAAGTGTAGCCTGTTCTACAGCCTTCTTCTCCTTATCAGCCGCACTCATAGCCACGCCCTTCATAGGACTACCGGCGGGATTACCAGTAACTCTGGAAGTACCTTTGGCTATCTCATCACGGAACAGACTGCCCACAAAGGAGCTGGTCTGTTCACGATAGAGACGATTAACTACAGCATTACCTTCTTTCTGAGACATCTTGTTCAGAGAGATGGCTTGTTCAACCTCTTGCACAGTCTTAAATGTCGTACGGATGATGTCATCTCGCTTTTCATCTAACTCCTGCTGGGAGATAGTGCTATTATCCTGCATGATGGTGACGGCTTCATAGTTAGGAGCACCAAAGCTTTCTGCTACTTGCTGTTCTAAGTTAGCACTAGCCTTGTTAGCCTCTCTAAGAGGGGCATCTCCTTGTGCATCCTCAGCAAAGTCTCTGGCATTAGTCTCCACCTGTCCCTTCGCCGCCGCTGTTACACCACTAACAGCATCAGCCATACGCTGTCCACTGTTATCTACTTGCTTGAAAGGTGTTACTTTCTGTGTAGGGACTTTTGCACTCCCTCTAAAATCAGACATTACTGACTCCTCCTACGTTTCATTTCTTTAGCTAATGCTTCGTTCAGGTAAACCTTACCATCACTCAAGTCTTCAGCCGCCGCTTCTATAAACTTATTAGTTAAGTTGAATGGGTCAAGCTTAGCATCATTAGCTAGCTCAATCATCCTGTTGTATGCCTTCTCTCTATCCTTATCGTTCAGAGAGTAAAGCATGCTCTCATATACCATCTTACCTAACTTAGCTTGCTCCTTAGTGGAAGCTCCCAGAATATTCACATTAGCAATTCTTAAAAGAATCTCTGCTGTGTTATCTAGATACTCCCCAGTCACACCACCTTCCTCATTCAGGTAGGCAACCTCTTTACGAAGCTCCCATAAGTCCGTCTCTTGTGTAAGTTGCAT
>QNDS01000480.1 GCA_003644925.1 Candidatus Fermentibacterota bacterium | reverse complement strand
ATAGGCCGCAGCTTTCCAACTTAATGTGATCGGTTCTGAACTGCTGGACGCTTTGACCACGAACGGCCACTCCCCGGCGGCTGAATCAGCCGGTGCCCGGAAATCTGTGGTGTAACCCCAGGCGCTCGCTTCGAAAAGCGGATTGGTAAACAGAATACTTAAATGATCACCAGCAAAAGGTGGTGGTTCTTCGAGATCACGGGCATCCTGACCTTGAATACTGCCGTTTTTGTGGCCGAGCGTGTTACCTGGATCGCGCAAGCCCCCCGATTCGGCGATCAGCCGCACGTGCCATGTTTCGCCCTTGTTCTTCTTGCCTTTGCCGCGACCCTTGCTCTTACCCTTTTTCTTCGAGTCATCAGACTCACCTGACGCCAAAGCAACCGGGGCCACCGCCTCTGGGGTCGGGGCTGAGCCTGGTGGTAGCGCTTCAGGAATACGTAGTTTGACCCCGCTCTTGAAGGCCATAACCCACAAACCGTCAAGCGGAACCAGCATGCCTTCCTGACCGGGAACGTCAGGGTCGTAGATCTGATAGGCACCAGCAGCTTTGGTTCCACCCCATATTTTCAGCTTACGCGACATCAGGCACTTACTGGGTGGATTCGGAAGATCACAGACACGATTGATCGGACTGGGGCCATTCTCCCAGGGATCTGCTTCCAGCAAAGTTACGGTCTGAGCACCATCAACGACCAGCACATCCGGCCAGGCCACGGTGCCATTTCCGGGGAGTCCGGCCAGGTTGTTACGCCCGCTAGCAGCATTTGCCTCCAGCGATATATCTGCAATGACCGTATCGTAGCCGCTTTGTGTGTAATCCAGGGTGCGGAAGAAATTGACCCAGTAACCAGTACCCGGAGCCATCGTGTCTGAAGACGCCAATCTGGTGTATGAACCACTCACCGCATCATAGCTGTAAATCAGTGGTTCCAGGCTGGGGAAGATGTGCGCCACAGTATTGTACGGACCAGGATCACAGGCCAGTGCAAATTGATACCATTCACCACCTGTATATGTTTTGCTGGCTGAACAATCAAACGTGGTCACACTTGCCAGGTTGCTCCAGACTGAATCGAAACCTGAGCCAGTGGCCTTGATCCGGTAGTCATAGATTGAACCATCACTGATGTCGTCATTATCATTGAATACGTCAATGCCAGCGCCCACGCTGCCAATCTGTACCCAGCTACCCGAACCACCAGGCGATCGCTCAATGATATACCCGGTTTCGACCGATGAGTTGTCATTCCAACTGAGATGGATGGAATCGATCTCTAGCGGGGTGGCGGTCAGATCGTCAGCTGCGACCAAAAGCGTAATCGATTGGCTGATTTGCCCACTCTGACCATCATCGTCAGTCACAGTTAGCGAAACCGTGAAGGAACCGTCGCCGGCATAAGCGTGCATGGGGTCTTGCGCAGAAGAACTGCCACCATCGCCGAAATCCCAGGACCACGCGACGACACTGCCGTCTGCGTCACTGGATGTATCGATAAACGTCGCATCCAGACTGTCGGTAGAATAAGTGAATGAAGCAATAGGTGCCACCGGGCCCGATGGTGTCCAGGTAAAGTCAACCTGCAAAACCGGTGCCCAGCTTGAGCCGTAATCATAAGTGCGAACCCGGTGGCTACCAGCTGGAGAATCCGGGTTTCCTTGCGTAATGAACACCACACTGTTGCCGCCACCCCAACCCTCGCGATCCACGATGGGCTGCAATATGGATGCCAAATCTGGCGACTGGTGCGCGCTGCCGCTAGACCAGCTGGTCGGCAGGGTCCAGTCAACGAAAGCCGACACAAACGTGCGTGAAGTCAGGTTTGCCGAAGCCGTGGTGAAAGGTTCAGCGTTATCCACGTTTTCGGTCCGGAACCTGATGGACGTGTCGCCGGAGGCCGACGAATAGGCATAATAATTGATATGCGCACTGTTGATGGTTGCGCCCTGGGGAATAGCGACATTCTGAAACCGCAGGCCTTCATCATTCGTAGCAGCATTTCCGGAATCGTACCCCAACCAAATGTAGTCCCAGTCCGGAACCATCTGCCCGGTATACGGCCCCGTGTACTCAAGGGTGTCGTCATCCCCTGAAACGATCGGGAATCCAAAGGAGCCCGAGGTTGGCGGCGTCGTGGCGCTGACGGTATTCGACCAGTCGGAAGTCTCTGAAGCGCCGCGATAGGCCCGTATGCGATAAAAAAGCGTGGTCCCGCCGGCCAGGCCAAAGTGGTTGTGGGAGGTGGAATCCGCCGCCACCGTTGTCAACTCGCTCCAAACCGTGCCATCGGTGGAGGAATCGATACGCCAGCCATCCTCGTTGTAGGTGTTGTCCTCCCAGGTCAACCGGATGGTGTCGGGATAGGTGCCGGAAGCAGTCAGGTTAAAGGCCGGCCACAGGGTGGAACAAGTTGAATTACACAGCTTGATGGTGAATACGTCAGTGGTATTACCCCCGCCATCGTCGACCGTGGTTTCGCCGATAGCCCAGACCACCAGATCCTGCGTTACATCAAAGAATATGTCTCCGGGTTCGAGCATGCGGT
>QNDS01000479.1 GCA_003644925.1 Candidatus Fermentibacterota bacterium | reverse complement strand
TTGGATACGGATCAATTTCGGGGCAGAAAACATCAGCAGCAGTTTCGCCAATCTCCCACGAATCATTTACACCATCATGGCTCCAACCCCCGTCATAATGTCTGGCGCCCCATGTTGTCCAGGCGCAATCCCACTCTAAAGGGTAAACATCATCTACGAAATGGCAGTTATGATAGCAGAAGCCATCTTTGAAAGAGACACCACCGGGATTGGGGAGAGTGTCATGTTCCCAGAATCTTGGCTGGATAGATAAATTGGCAGGATCTAAATTCCATGGGTCAATTGTTTCTGTATCCAAAGTTGTCGTATTGATGTGAACAACACGAGGGTTGTCCATAACATACCAGTCAGGCTTAGTTGCTGATTTGCTTTTAAGACCGAAAACCCATCTGAACATAACCGTTTTGTCGAGGTAGTTGGTAAGATCTACCTCCTCTGCGGTGTAATCTATTGAAGGCGTCGGTGGACCTAAATTATATCCATCGCTTTGACCCGTCCAGATTTCAATACCGTTTCCGCCGGGGTATGCAGCATTTGATGAATCATCGTATTTATCAGTAATAAGCTCATCATCGGGGATCTGAGTCCAGACTAACGGGAAAGTATTTGTATCTGTACATATTTCCAGATACGCTCCCGCATTCTTGCCGTCTGTCACGTAGCAGTGGTCGAACAGGAGCCTCGCTTCGTCGAAACCGGGAGGAATAGTTGTAATACTTATTTCAGGCGTCTGAAGATAGGAGTAAAACTCGGCTCCAATTCCTGGGTCCGTCCAGATGTATTCGTTCGGATCCTCGAAACCTTCGTCTATAATGGCATCTCCAAGAGCAGTCTCGGGATCTCCCACATTCCATTTCAGAACGTTATAGAACATCCTTTCACCATTAGGAGCTGAGTATACGGAAGCCTGCCAGGCACTGAAGTGCACCCTTCGTTTATCCGTTTTCTCGTCTCGGGCGATGACACCGGAGTAAAAATCACCGGCTGCTCCTGCAAGTGTTAGAATTGTGTCTCCCGATGTTGGATAGGCCGGAGTTTTTATCACCGATTGTGTTGCCGCGCTTTCATAAACCTCAAAAGGTTCAAGACCTGTGGTAAGATCTCTGTTCACGGGATGTGACCATATAGGATCCATCCACGGACTGCTCGACTCATCGGGATCTGAGCCCATACCGAAGATTAAAGTGGCATCCTCCGCGTTAAGTGTAATAATGGGAATGTGGAGAGTGTCGGGAACGTAGTTGAAGTTTGGATGAGGATATACTTCACCAAACGGTCTGTGGCGAAGCACAATAAGGTCAATCTCCTCACCTATATAATCGTAAGTGAGCATCGAGTCATCCGTAAGGATAGTAACACTAAGACCCCAGTCAACCATCAGTTCAAGCATTTTCTTTTCGTCTACATCAGGTAGCGGGTCATCACCGACGCCTGTAACATTAAAGACCACTGTGCCCTTAAGGGGATCGGGAGGTGCGAACGCAGGATCAATGTTATGGTTTATGCCAAGGTTACGGGGAGAGATTGTTGTGGTAACCAGTGTAGTGTATTCGGTTCCCTTATACTCATCATACAGAACCACATCAATCCGAATGTGCCTGACCAGATCTCTGTCTGCATCATTTATAGGTTGCAGCATGATAGCAGCCGTGTCATCTAAGTATGTAAAGTTCATGGTCTTAATGTTGCTGCCAAATGCGTGGGAGTAACTTCCCGAATCTGACACTACGAATCTCTCATCCAGAACTTCGATAACCCTGTGATCCTCATCACTCAGAATACCATCACCTTCGTAATCGGCATAGAAGGCAAGTTTGTAGACACCGGTATTTGCTACCGGATGCCACTCATCATTCCCCCAGTGAGGGCTAGGCATGAAACCGGCATAGATGACTATGTCCGTTATCTCCTCAATCGCCATTCTGCCAATTGTTATGAGTTCATTCTGTCTTCTTGCGAAATCGAACTCCTCGCTGCCTCGTGAGAAGAAGAGGAACACAGCTCCGAAGATCACTAAAAGAACCACCAGAACGATGGTTATCTCAACCAGGCTCATTCCTTTTTTCAGATTATCCCTGAATTTTCTCATTCGTTCATTGCTCCTTATGGTATTTTTGTGTGAAAGTCAGTGTATCTGAACCTGTGGTAACGGTTCGGATAATGGAATATCTAACATCTTGAGATTATGTGCGCAACTAATTAACCAATGTGACAGGTCAGCTGCCAGAACATTCAGCATAAGCACAAACATAGAAGTCAAGGCAGGGGCCGCCTCTCGGCGGTCCCTGTTCTTGATTTCCAGATACTTAAAATTCATTCATCTCCATCCAGCTCTATTATAGTCTGTTGTATCCAATATAATTTTCATTAGCAGTAATATCATCAGTCATGTCAGGATTTTCTTCCCAGTAGGCCGTGTCCCAGAGCCCTGACTGGGGGAAGAAGGGGGGGTGCATTGTCATGTGCCTTGGATCATATACGAATTCATAATCGTAACCAAACATGTCCCCTGACGGTTCCCCAAATGGCTTCCCCCACCATCCGATA
>QNDS01000478.1 GCA_003644925.1 Candidatus Fermentibacterota bacterium | reverse complement strand
GGAATGGCACTAGCAGTTGGTCTAGGTATGATTGGTCCAGGTATTGGTATCGGTCTTGTTGTAGCCAAGGCTATTGAAGCTATGGGACGTAACCCAAGCGCAAGTGGTCAAATCCAAACAACTATGTTCATTGGTATTGCCTTTACAGAGGCTCTTGCCATTTTTGCATTGGTTATCGGATTTATCATTAAATTCGCTTAATTGCAGACCAAAATTTCCGATTACTTCGTTGTGCTTCAGAAAACTATACTCACCGTATAGGCATGCGTCTCACAGAATTTTCCTGGCACACCTCGTACTCAAAAATTTTGAACCTGAATTAAGTAAAAAGAGACAAGACTTACACATTAATAAATTATTATGGGAGAAATATTTTCAGCTTTTGGAGTAGACATACACCTAATCACAATCCAGTTGATTAACTTTGGGCTACTTATGCTTGCACTATGGTATTTCCTTTATACTCCAGTACTTAAGCTCTTGTCTGATAGACAAGACAAAGTATCTCAGGGTGTGCAGGATGCAGAAAATGCAGCAAAGAAGCTAAGTGAAGCAGGAGTTGAAAAAGATTCTCTTCTTACTTCTGCTCACAAAGAGGCGGGAGAGATAGTTGAACATGCGCGAGTACACGCAAAGAGCACTGAGTCAGATATTATTGCGGCAGCAGAAGAGAAGGCTGCTACAGTAGTCTCAAACGGAGAGAAGCAAGGACAAGAGCTTGCAGCAAAGGCTGGGCGTGAAGCGGAGGCTGAGATAGCTAAAACTGCAATACTTGCAGCGGAGAGAATTCTAAAAGAAAAATAATAATGAGAGTAAAAGACTACAGTAGTGCAGCGACAGACCTCCTAGAAAAAGGAGTGGCTGTAGACGATGTGCTTACTGGTCTTAAAAAAGTTCAAGAAGAGCATGGCGACACAAAGTTGTGGCCAGAGACACTTCACCTGATTATGAATGATGTGGAGAGCCATGAAGACAAGTCCTTTGTTGTTGTGAAGGTTGTCAAAAATTCTGATGCTGAAAAATTCAAATCAGAAATAGAAACTTTCATGAATACAAATGCTGAGTCCAAAGAGTTTGTTGTGGTAGAAGACGACACTCTTGTAGGTGGGTACAGTATCCAAACAGATCACCTGATAGTAGATAGTACGTACAAAACAAAGCTTATTAACCTATATAGAGCAGTCACAAATTAATTAAATTATTATGAGTACAGTAATCATTGAGAGAATAAAGAAGGAAATAGAAGGCCTAAAACTTGATCAAGTATCTGAAGAGATTGGAGTTGTGCGAGCTGTCGGAGACGGTATTGCAGAAATCGGTGGTCTAGATAACGCTCAGATGATGGAGATGGTCGTCTTTGACGACAGTGAAGGAAAATCTCTTGAAGAAGGGATTGAAAATGATTCTGTACTATATGGACTGATTCTGAACCTAGAAGAAGAATTGGTTAAGGCTGTTGTGCTAGGTGACTCAACGCGTGTTATGGAGGACATGAAGGTGAAAAGGACTGGGAAACTTCTATCAATCCCTGTCGGAGAAGACATTGTTGGACGTGTGGTAAATCCACTCGGAGAGCCAATTGATGGTAAGGGTGCTGTTGAAAGAAAGAAGGATATGCCTATCGAGCGGGTTGCCTACGGAGTTATGGAGCGTTCTGGTGTGAATGAGCCAATTCATACAGGTATTAAGTCTATCGACTCGATGATTCCTATCGGTCGTGGACAGCGAGAGCTTATTATTGGAGACAGAGGAACTGGTAAAACAACTATTGCAGTAGACACAATCATTAACCAAAAGTACGAACCAGAAGAGTCTCGACCAATATGTATCTATGTAGCCATTGGGCAAAAGCAGTCTAAAACTGCAGGTATCGTAGGTAAGCTAGAAGAGGCTGGAGCAATGGAATATACAACCGTTATTTCTACATCCGCTTCAGAACCATCACCACTTCTATTCCTTGCACCGTTTGCAGGAGCTGCTATCGGTGAATACTTCATGGAGCAAGGTAAAGACGTTCTTGTAATCTTTGATGATCTTTCTAAGCACGCCGTAGCGTACAGACAGATGTCACTACTGTTGCGACGACCGCCAGGACGAGAGGCGTACCCTGGAGATATTTTCTATCTACACTCACGACTACTAGAGCGGTCAGCAAAGCTTTCTGACGCACTAGGAGGAGGTTCCATTACAGCACTTCCAATCATTGAAACTCAAGAAGGTGACGTTTCCGCTTATATTCCGACAAACGTTATATCTATTACAGATGGTCAGATATTCCTAGAGCAAGATTTGTTCAACAAAGGTATCCGTCCGGCTCTAAACGTAGGTATTTCTGTATCTCGTGTAGGTAGTGCCGCTCAGACAAAGGCAATGAAGAAGGTTTCTGGAAAGATTCGTCTAGAGCTTGCTCAGTTCCGAGAGCTTGAGGCATTTATGCAATTTGCTGGAGATATGGATGATGAGACAAAGGCACGTATTGAGAGCGGTCAGAAGTTCACAGAACTTCTAAAGCAGCCTCAAAACCAGCCTGTACCATTTTACAAGCAAG
>QNDS01000477.1 GCA_003644925.1 Candidatus Fermentibacterota bacterium | reverse complement strand
TTTAGAGTATACCAACTCTTCTGTCTCTTCCCATGTTGAGCGTATAGGATCATAGTAATCCCATGCTGCTTTCCATTGCCCTACTAAGTCTATTGTCTCGGCTTTTGAATTTGTGGCTTCCCCTTTATCTTTCTTCTTCTTTTTTGACACGTAGTTAATCCCCTTTTTAAACAAAAAAAAGACACCCGACTTTAGGGTGTCAATACGAGAGCAATCAGTTAATCGCCCCAACCGACTCTTCTATTGATATGATTTAATCATATTATTTACTTAGTGTCTAGTGCTTCATAATCACGGAAGAGGTTAGAGTGCCAGTTTACTTCCCCTATTTTTCCCTTCCTTATACCTACAATGAATACTAGGTCTGTGTTTTGCCCTGTTTTAGCAGCATCCTTGATGCGTTTGCCAATATCTAGGAATGGTTGAGTTCGATCGTTTGGTTTATACAGGGTTCTTTTCTGTCCTTGGAGGTTAATCCCTGTGATTCTTTGGTTATGGATATCGAATGCTATGTCTACCTTACCGTGGCTGAGCTTTTCGATGATAGCTTCTATCTCTGTAAATACCATTAAGTTTCTCTCTTCATGCTTCTTCATTAGTAGAATCCTTTGCTGTCAATTAAATTAACGTCTGGTATCTGGTCTATAGCTGTATCCCACTGCTCATCACTCATTTGGGCTACCCGTGCGTCTTGATGGAGCTGTAAGGCAATAGCAAGTGACATTATCAAATCATCGTGTGCACCCCGTTCTGCTTGTGCTCTCCATGCATGTGAGGTCTGAGTAACAATGAATGCAAACATCTCGTTTACTGTAGCCGAATCGTATACTCTGATTAAATTCTTATCCAACGCATGTTTAAGATCTTCTAACATCTTAGGTCTTGTAGTGCTGGAGGTAGTCCACCCGTATCGCTTAGAAGGTGTAGTACCCATAGTTCCTGCTCCTGTGGGTTCAACGAACACTTGATACTTACCGAGTCTGTTCATCTCTACCATACGTTCTATCTCGAATACACCGCCACTGTTACGCTCTGGCGCTATTACTGGAGGGATACCTGTTATCTCGAATATCTTTTCAAGTACAGGGACAATCGCATTGGTAGCCTCTGTAGCTATGACATTGGAGTGGTAAACCAAAGGGACATCGTATTTAGTACGTGACATGAACTGTGCTGCTGAATAGTCCGGGCCACCCATTGATAAGTCATACCCTACTACTATCTGCTCACCTGATTCTATCTTTCTAAATTGTCTAAACATATATAACTCCTTCTTTGATAGGGTGCTTAACCATCTCTAGATACTTCTCTAAGGCTTCTTGTTTGAAGTAAGTCTCTCCACTTGTAATGAAAGCCTCTAGTGGGGTCTCTGGGTACTCTTGTCTGAACAATCTACCTAGTTCCCCTTCTTTACGTTTTAAAAACTCCTCATCGTAGAAGTCACTCGCTTTGTAAAAGTGTTTTGTAAAAGGTGTTTCTCCCAGTGCTGTACGATCCCAGAATGATTTGAATGCGTTGAATCCATTAGCTGTAGTCTCGATGATTACTCTTCCATCGGGTACAACTGCTTGCATAGCACCTGCGAGTAGTTCATCTAAGTGAGGATAGAATGCTGCCTCTGACATATGTAGGTTAGTGATAGTCCTTGATCTACCAAACTGTGTGTTTTGTGCTGTACCGATATGGTAGGTGGAGTTGTTCTCGGCGAAGTACATCTCATACTTGGAGTTGTATTTGAGTATATCCTTTATGTCCACACCCTTCTTCTCACACCATGTTTTCATGTAGTCCTTTACTCTCTTTAACAGACCTTGGGCGTTATCTGCATCATCTGCTATTACTACGTTATAGGTATTAGGTTTCATTAGGAAATCTGCTAGGAATACTCCATTTATCAAGCTGGAAAATCCTTGTTGCCGTGCTTTAAGGATAATATCCTTCCCGTTAGTAGTATCTTGAGTTAGGAACTTCTCTTGTATAGGGTTTAGTTTGAATGGTACTAACTGACCGCTTTTATCTACAATGTCTAAGTTCTTTTCAATCCACCCTTTGTAGCCGCTATTCATCTAAGTTAAACTCCTCTTTCTCTTTCTGGAGTATGTTAGCTATGTTTACTTGTACGTTTGCTTGTTGTGGTTTATTGTATTCCGTCTTTTCCAATTGCCATTTACTTGTGTTTAAATCCCCCTCATCTATAGCCACACCTACATTGTGTTTTGCCTTTAGGTTCACATAATTCCTGGCATATTGCATTCTTGTGGAAAAAGTCTCATCCTTCTTAGTATGGTTGTGGTAAGTTCCTCGATCTATTTTAGCATGAGCACAAGCCTGTTCTATTGTAGCTCCCCATCTCAATGCTTCTTCTAGTTTTTCGACAACTATTGGCACTAAAGCTGTGGGTCTGCCGATCTTCTTGTTAACAGTTTTATCTGGCATGATACTCTATGTATTCTATCACAAATATTTACCTTTTCTATCAACCACCCACACCCTCAAACTCAGCCTTAAAAGCGTATGTTAAAAAGTGCTTTACTACACTTACTTGGTAT
>QNDS01000476.1 GCA_003644925.1 Candidatus Fermentibacterota bacterium | reverse complement strand
GGGTTGTTCGCTCTTGGAAACAAAGGCCGCACCACCATGGGTCATCACCTGCGAGGGCACGATTTTGCTGCCATCACCGGTATACACGACGATCCTGGGCGGGTTTTCCTGCGTATTGAGGTGATCGAGGATGAAACGCCCGTCGCAGGGGCCAATCACCCAGCCAATGACACCGACCTCGATGGGCGTCTGCTCAACGTTGTGCAGGAAGTCTTCACAGCCCGAAGCCACGTGTACGAGTTCGAAACGGCCGTCTTCGGACAGCAGTTGTTTGAGCGCGGCCTGGATCAGCGGATTTTTATCCGCCAATCCAACGCGTATGGGTGTGTTTCGCAGTTCGTTCATCCAAGTCGTTATGCTATCAGCTTAAGCAGTATCAGGCATTGCTCCGGTCCTGTACACGGGCGGGAAACATGATCGCGAGCATGCTCAGAACAAGCGCTGCCACCGCCACGCCGATGATCAGTGGGTAGTTGTCCTCGCCCAGCAACAGGGCTGCAACGGCCGGCCCCGTTGCCAGCCCCATCTTGGAAGCAAACCCGCCCAGGGCCGCCATCTGGCCGCTGGTGTCGAATCGTGACATCAGGCCCAGCAGGTAGGCGATCGTGTAGGCCCAGGTAATGCCGATCAGGCTGTTTACAACGATCCAGACCCAGTGAATGTCGCTGTAAAAAAGCCCCCAGGTTGCAATGGCCGTCAGCAGTATGCCCAGTGAAAGGGATTTGAAGTAGCCCAGGCGGTCAGAGACAACCACGACCAGTCCCGCGCCGGCCAGGCCCAGCCAGGCAGCGATGCCCAGCGTTCCGGAGATAAACGGCAGATCCAGTCCATAGTGCTCACCCAGACCGATGATGTAAGCGTATAAACCCATATTGGCGGCCTGGAACAGAAAGATCGAGACAAGGGTCAGGGCCAGTGGCAGTTTGTTTATCCCCTTGTGTGCGGCGGCTTTCTTTTTTTGCTCCTGCTCATCTACTTGATAGTCAGGCAGAAATGGCAGCATCAGCAGCGTCACGACACTGAATGCAATCAGCGACATGAACAAAATGGCCGTTCCAAACTGAGGCACAAGGCCGGGGATGAACATCACACCCACACCGCCCAGGCCGAACTGCACCAGCAGCAGCATGCCGAAACTCTTGTCCGGCTCTTTGGTCCGTGCCATCACTGAAAAACCGGTACCCACCAGCATACCGCCGACAAAACCGTGGACGAAGCGTATCGCAAGAAGAGAAGTGGGTTGGGATACATACATCGAGGCCAGGTCGATTGAGATCAGGGTCAGCAGAAAAATGACTGAAAAAAGCTGCCAGTTCATTCTCTTGACGAAAAGAACAATCGACAGTGCGCCAAAAGCCGCCCCGTACATATTGGCGGAGGCTACCGCCCCGGCTTGCTGATTCGTGAATCCCAACGCTTCAATCAGCCCACTGACAATCGTCGGCATGATATTGACGTAGAACAGGCCTGCGGTGGCGAGGAAGGCCAGGAATAACCTTGCTGTGATACTATTTGGAGATACTTTAGGGAACATGCTGAATATATTCATTATTATCCACAATAATTACGAATTTGGTTAGATTCAACGGCAGCTTTCAGCCATTCAAAGCGGCCTTTGTCGCTGAACACATAGAACAGTGACTGGTTCGGTAGTATGGCAATTGATATTCCGCCGTAACCCGACATGAACGGTATCCAGACGGGCCGGTCGCAGGCATCGTGCAGATTGGTCTGGTAAGCCCAGAAACCGTTGTTGTAGCGTAATGATTCTGAGCCGGCCTCCATTCCTGGATCCCGTGGATTGCGTTGCAAGGCGGCCTTAAGTTCCTCGGGGTCGAGTACCTGCGTTCCCTCAATGGCGCCGTCACCCCGCGCCAGGAACAGGCCGATGCGCACGATGTCATCACTGTGCAAGGTAAGGCCGTAACCTGTAAAAGGTTGTGCCTTCGTATCATAGGTCCGCCGGGTGGCCCGGGTGACCGGGCTGAGTCTGAGTGGTTTCATGACACGTTCAACCAGCACATCGGTATGGATGTCGGAACCGGCCGGCAAGATTTCATTCATCAGCGTTCCCGCGATATACGTATCGGAGCTGTGATAGGCGAAGCGGGTACCCGGCTCTGCCTTGTGGGGGAACAGGTTGCAACTGGTGGTGATTTTTGCCTGGTGGGTTTCCCCGGCCATGAAATCAGTTTCATAGGAGGCCAGTTCATCGACATCGGGCTCCAGGCTCTGGTAGTTGCCGGTGCTCATGTCGAGAAGGTGCTGAAGACTTACGTCCCGCCAGCGCTCCATGTCGCCACATTCCGTGACGTAATCGCTCAACAGTGATTCACCTGCGCCCGGAAACTCCTGTTCAAGGGCCATGTACGCCATTCCGGCAAAGATCGATTTGGCCAGGGAATAGGAAGGCAAATCCAGCACGGCGCAGTAAGGGTAGGGGCCGTATCGGGTCCGGCAGCCACCGCTGTAATGAACCCCGTCAATGGCGAAGCCATAAGTGCTCACTTCATCAGCGGGAAACCAGTCGAAATTACCGGGGTCTGTGCC
>QNDS01000475.1 GCA_003644925.1 Candidatus Fermentibacterota bacterium | reverse complement strand
TCGCCATTATCAGGCGTATACTACTTATATGGCAATTACGCCATGCATCTAAGAGGTACGCAAAATGAAGTTATACAGCTTAATCTACGCAGCTACGGGTGAAGTGCTTGGCACTGGCCTGTCTTACACTGCCGCGCAAGGACTGGCCAATGTGTGGGCAGAAGGTATGCACCCAGAGCAGGCAGCTGACCTTGTAATACGGGAGCAGCAACATGGATAAGTACGCAACGCAAGAGTTTGCGCCCCGCCCCAACATGTGCGAGGGCCGCACCGTCCAACTCACCAACTGGGCGGTTGTGCCCGACTGCGACGCGTGGTGCCTCGTGCATTACGTGGGCGGGGAAGAGTACGAAGTCCACCACGGCTACTTTGAGCGCTACGCAGCAGCCAAGCGCGAGGCGCACCTGCTCAACACACGCGCCAAGCCACTCACCTTTACACACACGTACGAGGTAGAATAGCATGAAATCAATTACCTTTGGCCCTGTGACCCACGAGGGCAAGTCTTACGCTTACGCCCTCGGGTACGGGGCCTATCAAATGGGTCACGCCCGTGGCTACAATCCCTATCATATAAAATCACAGCAGAAAGCTTGGGATGACTTTAGTGAGGGCTACGCCCGCTCGGTGGCTGACGTTAAGGTCAAGCTGGAAGACTTTATTAACAGCAACAAGGAGTGGACAGCATGAGTATGCACTCACAGATAGTAACCCAAAAGGAGGTCATGCAGTATTGTGACTTCGCAGCGGGGGGCAGTCAGTCTGCCACCATTGCGCTCTACGCGCAGTATGACGAGGAGGGGCTAGCACCCCGCGCCTCCAACGTAAAGCCACGCGACAGCCACGACTACGCTACCATCCTGTATCACACAGCTCTCAAGCTGGGGTGGTTCGAATGATACTGCTTGTCGGTAGCGCCGTGCTCACAGTGCTGGGCTTCTTAGCCCTCGCTATTACACTTATCGTCTGCTTAGGGGAATGTGATGACTAGCTGGACAAACAACATAACAGATCTAACCAAAAAGGCCCTCCGTAACGGGGGGTACGAGGATGACAGCGTGGAGCTCATACGGGCGCGTGTTATCGGGGCCAGTCAACAGGGACCAGCAAAGCTCATAGTGCTGGCCCACTTTGGCTCATGCAACGCGAGGGTGTACTTGGAGCTTGATGCTACGGGCAACTGGATTGCAGAATATTAGCATTCAATGCTTGTATTCAGCATACTCCACGGTATACTATTAATAGGGCCTGCAATGATGCAGCGCCCGCAATCAAAGGAAGTAAATTATGAAAACTTTTAAGATTACAAAGCATCTGTACATAGACAAGTGGGCGGTTAAGAAGGTTAACCGTGGTGGTGGGTTGGAAGCCAATGACATCACCCCACTCAACAGCGGCGACCAAGCAAGCGACTACATGTTCCTGCTTTGCCCCGTTGAGGTCGAGGTTAGCATACCCGACGAGGAAGCCGCCCAGCTTATGGAGCTTGCGGGTTGTGAGCAAGCACTCGAAACTGAGCGCAAAACTTCACTGGCCCGCATGGAACAGCTTGGTCAGCGCATTAACGAGCTCAAGGCCCTTACCCACGTAGTCCCTGCCCAGGAGGAGGCCTAAGGACAACACTATAGAGCTTAACATGGACTACCTGCGGTCTACCAAAGGCACCCACGTCTATGCAGACGACAGTGAGGACAGCCCCTGCAAGACACTGTACATCAAGCGGGCCGCGCTGCCCGCAGAACCCCCCGCCCACATTGTGGTCACAATCGAGGCCCATCTGTGATAAACTACGTACTGTGCGAGGCCCCCGTATCGGGGGCCATCGCCGTATTCGAAGCGGTCTGCCCATTTGGGTGGATCTTTATTAGCGTTGTTCAATAGGAGAACACCACATGTATCTAGTAACACTGAGAGTTAACACCCTGCGCGATCTTGCGCTACTGCCTGAAGAATTCGAAATGCTTGAATGCAAGCCGGACACAGGCGCACCTCTAACGGCCCCGCCCGCTGAACGTTGGAACGGCGGCACACGGGTCACCATCAACCACCCCAAGATTCCCTACACTGGGAACTACCAGGACGTGTTGGACATGGTACTCGAAGACCATGCAGGCACGGCCATGACGTACAATGAAGTTAAGGACGTCATTGAAGCAACGGGCATGGCGGGTAGTTCAGCCACGCAAATTCGAACCATTATGAAGAACCACGGTTTAATCACCAAGGAGTAACACATGCGGAGTAATAACCCTTTGACCCTGGAACAAATAGCAGAGGCTTGCCCTGCTGTCTTCCAGGAAGAGGCTAACCACGCGAAGGTTAGTGATAAGTACCAACACATCTCCACGCTGCCAGTGCTTAACGCAATGGCGGAGGCGGGTTTTGGCGTATCTAGGGCGCAGCAGACCAACACTAGAAGCGCAGCGGCACAGGGGTATGCACGGCATCTCCTAAGTTTTAGACCGCTGTCTGTGTTTAACGACAACACGGTGGGAGACGCTATACCGGAGGTGGTGTTAATCAACAGCCACGACGGTAACAGCTCCTACCG
>QNDS01000474.1 GCA_003644925.1 Candidatus Fermentibacterota bacterium | reverse complement strand
TGGTTGACGTTGTTCTTCTGACTCGCGTCTTCACTCTGGGTGTCGTGCCGCATGATGGCTCGCGCATGTACTTTGGGTATCGCCGACTCATTGGCTCGTGCGTTTTGTCTGGGTATCGCTGGTCCCTTGACTCGCGTTCGTGCTCTGGGCGTCGTGGGCAATATGGCTCGCGTCATTCCTTTGGTTGTCGCTGTTCAGTTGGCTCGCGTGCGTCTGTTGGTTGTCGCGTCCTACGTGGCTCGCGCCGTGTTTCTGGTTGTCGTAGACTCGTTGGCTCCTACAACCTGCTTATGCCGATAAAAGGGGAGAAACATGCTTGACCTCGAGGGTGGTCGTACTTACTCTAGGTGCATGACCAACCGAGCATGACAGTCAGTTAGCTCATTACGTAATTGTCCGCCGCGATCTCCCACTAGGGTTGAAGGTCGCCCAGGCGGTCCACGCCGCAGGAGAGTCTGTTGGTGTTCCTAGCGGGACAATCGCAGTAGCCCTCGAAGCCGACGACGAGAGCGAGCTCCATGGGCTTGCTACGAAGTTGGCCGAGCTTGGGGTAGCTCACGTCCAGGTTGTCGAGGGCGAGGGAGAGTACGAGGGTCAGATCATGGCCATCGGGGTCCGGCCCACGTCTGACTTGCAGAGTATCCGCAAGGTTACGGGGAGCATGCCCTTGGTGAAGGAGAATTGTCCGGGTTTTCAGAAAAGGAGAATTGTCCGGGTTTTCGACGACTAGAATGTGATAAGGGGCGGTAGCTCAGTTGATAGAGCGTCTGTTTCGCTTCACGGCGATCAGAAGGTCGGTGGTTTGAATCCATCCCGCCCCACTATGTCGGTCTTGGGAATCTGGGCGCCCAAGCGCAAGAACGAGGGCGATACCTGCTCTATCCTCGTTGCCGACGCCAAGCACCAGTAGCTCAGCGTAGAGCGTCAGACCTAAATCTGGAGGTCGCGTGGTTCGACTCCCGCCTGGTGCGCCAAGAAAAGAGTACGCAATGGTAGCTCAGTGTAGAGCGTCAGGATACACTCCTGAAGGTCGTGTGGTTCAACCCCCACCCATTGCACCAAGCGCCCATAGCTCATTGGCAGAGCAATCAGTTTATGCAGCTGACGTGTAGGGGGTTCGATTCCCTCTCGGCGCACCAGGATGGCTGATTAGTGGTAGCCATCCCCGCCTTGCCACCTCAGGCAATCAGCGTTCTAGTCGGCAGCGCTGGGACGATAACGATAACCACCAGTACCTGTAGCGATGCTACCGAGACTGAAACGCAGTGGATCAACTTCCCGTCGGGGAGTACCACTCACGTCCAGGTCGGCAACTTCAACGAGCCGGAGTTCCACTCGGAGTTGCCATCGGAGTGGCTCCCGTCGCTCGCTGACATCTGCAAGTTCGGAATCATCTATTGGGAGCTCACCGAGTTCGCAATTGAGCAACCGCAGCCGATCTATCGCCCCATAACTTTTGGATTGGTCAAGTCCAAGGGGCGCATGGAGTATCCAGCCGGCGAGACTTAACTCCAGCCACATTCTAGATAGCTAAAGAAAAGGCCTATGTCCTTGTGGGGACGTAGGCCTTTTCGTGCTTGCAGGCAATAAGCTGGCGACGTGCGTCTTGGCGTTCTGCTCGATCTTAATGGTCGGCGTTTTTATGAGTTGCCGGAACTCGGTGGGTGCGGCACCACCTTATCATGGTGGTGCACCCTGCCTATGCGCGGATGTCGAGGGAGCCGCGCCTCCCATGTTCCAATTGATGTCGGTACAAAACATTACCATTCCGGTGCTACAAAGATCCATAGTCTCTTGCACAACTTACTTATACCCCTGAAACCGTAGTGGTTGCGCGAGCTCTACGGTGTCGGATAGGATCGGGGGATGGACGTTACCACTGCTGCGTTTGGCAACGAGATCGCCAAAGTCGCCGAAGACTTCTGGACCAAGAACAAGCCGTATCGGCAGATGCGGGACCGGATCGAGACTGGGCAGAGTCTTGCCAGGGCTGAGGGTGCGTCGAAGGCTGGCAAGGTCAAGGCTGTGTTTGGGCGACCTCGGACAGCCGGCACGTCCGCTGCTAAGCCGCCCAAGGCTCCTGCTTCGAGCACTGGCAGCAGCCGGGGCAAGTACCTGCGGATCGGTATGAGGGAGTAGCTATGTACGACCAGGTGGAAGCCGGCTTTGTCGACGAGCTCAGGAAGCTGGCGGGCCATGACAAGAGCCCTCGTCCGGAGGACTTCAACATGATGGCCTTGTCACGGGGCGTGAAGGTGGAGCTCAACGCTGGCGCTGACCGTGACTATGCGCTGAAGACGGCGATGGTGAATCTGAGCCGGTCCGAGCAGTACTACGACGCCGACCAGGTGGGGGAGCGGGAGTTAGACCTGGAGAAGCAGGCGAAGCTAAAGGCGCTGAGGCTAGGGCTGAAGAAGCTAAAGAAGGCGAAGTCGCCGAGGCCGCTCGAAGTGAAGACGCCTGGGCGTAAGATCAAGTCGGTGAAGACCGAGGCGCAGGCTCACATGAAGAAGTTTTTGAAGAGCCAGGGCTAAAGAGAAGCTGGGGAGCTTCTCTAG
>QNDS01000473.1 GCA_003644925.1 Candidatus Fermentibacterota bacterium | reverse complement strand
GACCTCAAGAAGAAGTTGGATTCCGAACTCAAGAACCACTCGGATATCACGTTCAACGGGACATTCATTGACGATTCCGGCAGAGGGTTCTGCGACTGGGATGCGCCCAGTGCCGAGGCTGTCAACGACGTCTTGAAAATTGTGCTTGGCGCACCACCTGTTGACGGCACGGTGGTTGTGAAGCAAGTCCTGTGAAAGACAACGATTGCGGACGGATGGGCGGCACGGATACAGATAGCGAATTTTGGATACGACCCTACCATCCCCCAAAGACCTGCTCAGATGCCCCGGTACCGCATGAACGCGCCAATCCCGAGCAGCGCGCCCAGAATAACCACCAACCAGAACAGGACACTTTCGGTCAATCTTGCCCCCGCGGTCTCCAGCGCTGCCTCTGCCGGTCTGGTGGGAATCCCACCTGCAACCGGCGTAACCTTCTCGGTCGGCACTGGCGTGGGCGGTGGGGGCGGCGTCAGGACGGATACCGCTATATCACGCCACGTATTCGGATCGTTCGCGGCGTTATCCGCGATCCCGATGTTGTAGGTTCCGGGAGATGTGTTCTCCCCGGCATAGATCGTTATCTCGTACGTAACAGTCTCCCCGATATCGATGGTCTGCGATTCCACTGGGGATATGGTAATTCCCTCTGGCAGATCGCGGGGATATTTGAGAATGACTCCGCCGTAGCAGAGATTTCCATGATTTGTGGCAGAGATTGAGAACGTCTTGCTTGAGCCCTGATAGACCTCAACCGGCGGGACCTCCCCAATATCCACATAATCCTCGTATATCGAACCGTCCTCGATAACCGAAACTGCCGGATGTGCAAGCACTGCAAGGAGTAGCGCCGCGCAGACGATTGGCTTTACCATATCGATAGATTATGTTAAACGTTGCAATAAGGTTTACTGTTGCGACCCACGTTTTAGGTACGCCAAATCAAGTGGGTTCAAGCACCATCCCCAGGCTCTGCGCAACAACTCATATCCCGCACAGCCAACACATGCAACCATAACTTACTTTACCAAGTACGGATAAAGTGGCACAAAAACACGAGGCATCGAGATGGAGATCAAAGGCGGCTACACAAAGAAGATATTGAATATCGACCTGACCAGAGGCAAATCGGTCGTAACCGATGTTGACGACGAGTTCGCGCTGAAATACATCGGCGGCAGGGGTTGGGGTGCGAAGATCGTGCTCGACAATCTCATGAAGCACCCGGATCTAAAGCCGCTCGGTCCCGAGAACGTCATAGTGATCGCGCCGGGTCCGCTCTCTGGCTTGTACCTTCCGGCGTCAGGCAAGACCGCATTCATATCGATCTCGCCGCTGACCGGCATATACGGCGATAGCAGCATGGGTGGGCTTTTCGGAGTGGAACTCAGGCAGGCTGGCTACGATGCGCTGGTCATCAAAGGCAAGGCAGATGCACTTTCTATGATCTGCATCGATGACGGGGATATCGAGATCAGAAGTGCATCCGCTTATGCAGGCAAGACCAGTTCTGATACCGAGCGTGCGGTAAAAGAGGATTTGGGCGACATCGAGACCCGGGTTGCTGTGATCGGTCCTGCCGGAGAGAATATAGTCAAATTCGCGTGCATCAACACCGAATGGAGCCGGAATGCCGGGCGCACAGGCATGGGCGCAATCTTTGGCTCAAAGAACTTAAAAGCGGTAGCAGTCAGGGGGTCACACGACCTGCCTGTTCATGATATGGACGCGCTCATAAACGCAGGCGACCGGGCATTTGATTACCTGAAGAGCCACGATCTCTTCGAGTTATGGCAGCAGCAGGGCTTGATGTCGGTCATCGATTATATCAACACTGCTGGTGCGATGCCGACCCACAACTTCAACGATGCCCATTTCGACGGCGCTGACATGATAAACGGCGATACGATGCTGAAATATAAGATCGGGGACACCTCATGCTTCTGCTGCCCGATGTCGTGCGGAAATATATGCCTTGTCAAGGAGGGGAAGTATGCAGGAACCGTGACCGAGGGTCCTGAATACGAGACTGCATGTATGTTCGGCTCAAACGTTGGTGTAACCGATTTTGCAGCGATCCTCCGTGCAAATATGCTGTGCGACGACCTTGGCATCGATACCATATCGACAGGCAACCTGATAGCGGTCCTGATCGATGGATACGAACAGGGAATCCTTAATCGCGATGATCTGGACGGGATGACCTTGAAGTGGGGGGATGGCGATTCGGTTCTTGAGCTGATTGAAAAGATCGCATACAGGAAAGGTATCGGCAATATCGTGGCAGATGGAACTTACGGACTGATAAAGCATTTTCCCGACCTTGAAAATCTCATATCCCACACGAAAGGTCTTGCGATGACAGCGTACGATGCGAGGATCGGCGTCACGATGGCGCTCGGATACGGGACCTCTGATATCGGCGCACATCACTCAAGGGCGTGGCCTCTTGCAAAGGAGATTGAACTTGGCAGCAACTGGGCACTCGAAGAGCGCGTCGATCTTGTGATCTACCACCAGACCGTGCGTCCGCTCTTCGACTGTCTCGGCGTCTGCCGGCTACCCT
>QNDS01000472.1 GCA_003644925.1 Candidatus Fermentibacterota bacterium | reverse complement strand
GCTCTCGATATCTGTGATCAATACTCCATCGCTGTTGCTTTCCGGCGGTGCCTTCTGCTCAAGCATTATTCTGAGCATTCTGCCGAGCTGGTTAATGGTAAGGGAGATGCCAGTCTGCGGTACACTGTTCAGGAGTGAGATAATTTCTTGTCGGGCTGCAGTATTCGTTCTGTGACCCTTAAGCGGATGCCAGCAGTCGAGAATGTCTGAAGCTTTTCTGAAGAATGAAGATGAATCGGTTGATTTTACCCAATTTTCAAGATCGGTCTGCAGCGCAAGAACCATCTTCTGGAATGCGGTCAAAATCCTGTTGTCATTACGCAAGGTTGCTGGCATTCTTTTGAATCTTCTAGTGAGATCTGTCTTTTCCCCTTTTTCTTTTTCATTCGCACATTCGGCAAGCATATCTGAATAATTACTTAGTCTCTTACCCCAGTCTTTATCTCCTACTACTCTCGCTTCCCTGCACAGAAATTGAACATACCCCGGAGACACTTTTTCAAAGTCTTTGAATTCCGGTCTGTCCCTGAATTTAACAAGACCTGATCTGAACAGGTCGAAAAGTTTCTTTGCTAAAATGCCGGAGGCTGCAAGTGTCTGCAGGGCGAGCAGCGCCCTTCCCGGTCTTGTAGCGGTGAGCGGGGGTGGGGCATGACTATCCAGCGGTATATCTGTATTACAGCTCGAAGCAAGACCTGTAATGATTGATGACCAGGGAGAAGAGGACGGTAGCAAAATGGCTTGATGCTGATAATCGATACCGTCTGATGCCTGCTCCAGGATGTATCGCAGAGCTTCCCTTACCTCACCCGAATCACCGTGGCAGGCAAGTATCTTAAAGGAATTGTCGAAACTATTACTTCCACCGGTCTCGGTAAAAAGATTCTTCTTGAGCGCTTGCAAGGCAGTTCCCGGATCCGAGTCAGAAGCAAAGGGCTCCTCTACGGCCTGTATACCGTTGAAATGATCATTCAGTGTCTTCAGGAATTTTCTTTCAATGCCAGTATGAAGATGATGGCCAAGCATTAAAATACCTGCAGCACTTTCAGGAAGGTTGTCTGCTTTGAAAACGTTAATCGCTTCACCAAGGATATCTGAATAATCAAACAGGCTCTTCTGATCCTTGAGTGAAAGGAAATTCTCATAAATACCAGCCAATGATTCGATCCTCGGGGCATAGTATCCTGCACTGCCGGTTATGGCTTTGATATCCCCGGGACTGACAGCTCCGTCCCGCAACATAGTTATAGTGGAAAACAATATCCTTGCGAAACCGGGGTTATCGATGTAATCGGAGAACATTCCCGGGCATTTCTCTGAAGCCCTGAGTACAAGTGCAAGACCGGCTGCTTTTGTCATTGGTAATCGTTTTTTCGCAACCAGGCTTTTACTGGTAAGCCATCCGGCAAGAGACCTGATGGTCTCCACTCTCAAACCGAATGTGTTTATGCCGTTTCGCGCGAGTATTCTGGGGATCTCACGCTTCCAGAGCGCAGAGGGAACAATGACCAGAGGCCATGTTCCCTCTATGTCCGGCTTAAGTGTCTCAAGGATATTACTTTTATACATTAGTCCAATCTGAATAAATTATCTTAAATTTATCAGCATTAACGCACCTGGAGTCAATATCCCAGCCAGAGCGTTTATCAATATTATTACTGAACAGGAGGCTCCAGCATAGCTTCCAAATAACCTGGGAAATAGCCCGGAAACCCAGTACCGCCGCCTGTCGCCCAGAACTGAAGCAAATCACCTTTGAAGAACATCATCAGATGAAGTACTACCTCGCCATGATCATTCTCGTTTCCCTGTTTAACAAGACCGCTTCCGTCATTCAATCCCAGCCTCGCTCTCGCACCTGAAAGCGCAACATCTGAAACAGATTCACTGCCCCCTACATCAAGTGCCCTGACCTGGTAGACCCATGCGGTAACATCACTATCACCGAAGGCGACATACAGCGGTTCACCGTAAAGAACGATCACGTCTTCTTTCGTCATATTGGGTGCAAGCTGCAGTGTTTCATCCGTGTTAATAAACGGCACATTGAACTTGCTGCCGCAGCCTGTGAGAACTACTGCCATAAAGCTGATAGAAATAATCGTGAAGATACTTTTCATTCTGAACCTTCTTTTGAATTGTCAACAGTATTCAAACATTCGCGAATTCTTTCTGCGCTCTTTCTGTTCAGTGAAAGATCGAGCAGTTTCATACAGATCAGCACAATCAGAACAGATATCTCCGGGCTCGTTTGGAAACCTCCCTTTGCAGTGATTTGTTCTATCAGGTTATACACTATGCAAGATAGGTGCCAGTATGATATCAGCAGATGCGTAATAGCTATACTGTTGCTTGTTATTAACTTACGCGATTCTATAAGATATAAATAATATTGTGCATGAGAATTAGTACTAATATTCTGAGCAGTTGCTCAATTTCTGATACTGAAGTGTTTTATTTTCTGAACCATGAATGTTCAGGTGTGTTGCTATGAATGTATTTTACTGCTCGATCTGGTCAGTGACTTTTCAACTCCCCAGAGAATAGCGAATGCTGCAGGTATTCCCAGG
>QNDS01000471.1 GCA_003644925.1 Candidatus Fermentibacterota bacterium | reverse complement strand
CATTTTTCAGGGATGGTGAAAAGTGCTTCAATCGATAAATCCTTTTACCGGTAAAGTCATCCGGTCATGGAATGGAAATACACCGGAAGAGGTTGAGAATGTAATTGAGAAAGCTGACAGGGCTTTCAGACTCTGGCGCGATACAGGAATGGACAAACGTGCTGAGAAGCTGAGGAATCTGGCTCATCTGCTTGAATCCGGGAAGCACCAGCTGGCAGTTGAGATGGCTTCGGAGATGGGAAAACCTGTGAGCGAGGGACAGTCCGAAATTGAGAAATGCGCATGGGTTTGCAGGTATTACGCACAATACGGATCCCGCTTGATCGCAAAGAAGACCAGGAAGACGGACGCAGATAAGTGTTACGTCTGTTATCAGCCCCTCGGGGTCATATTCGCCGTTATGCCCTGGAACTTCCCGTTCTGGCAGTTTTTCAGATTCGCTGCCCCAGCCGTAATGGCGGGTAACACATTCATCCTCAAACATTCTCCGAACGTTACCGGGTGTGCCCTCAGTATTCCTGAACTGTTCAGGGAGGCAGGCTTCCCTGAAGGTCTGGCAGGACTTCTTCTTACTCCAGAAGATGAGGTCCCCGAAGTATCCCGCAGGGTTATTGCCGATGAAAGAGTAAAGGCAGTTACACTTACCGGTAGCTGCGGGGCAGGTGCGGAAGTTGCCTCTGCGGCGGGATCCGCAATAAAGAAGTGTGTGCTTGAACTTGGCGGGAGTGATCCGGCGATAATACTCGAAGATGCAGACTTGAAGCATGCAGCCGCTGAAACAGCGTACTCCAGACTTATTAATTCAGGGCAGAACTGTATCGCTTCGAAGAGGTTCATTGTACATGAAAGTGTTTATTCAGAGTTTCTCGGCTTGCTTGCAGCGGAGATGAAGACAGTCAGGATGGGCGATCCTATGGATATGAAAGTCAATATGGGACCCATGGCAAGGTTCGATCTTCGTGACAGCATCCACAGGCAGGTCACTAAAAGTGTTGAGATGGGAGCTGAACTGGTCACCGGGGGCAGTTTACCGGAACATCCCGGGGCTTTCTATCCGCCTACAGTACTCAAAGGCTGCAGAAGAGGGATGCCCGTTTTTGATGAGGAAACATTCGGACCTGTCGCGGCAGTCTGCCCGGTTAAGACTGAGGGCGAAGCTGTCAGGCTCGCAAATGATACTTCTTACGGTCTCGGAGCTTCCATTTACACCCGTGATACCCGCAGGGGAGAGAAGATAGCTCTTGAACTGAACGCAGGAGCCTGTTTTGTGAACGCATTCGTCCGGTCTGATCCAAGATTGCCTTTCGGTGGAATTAATCGTTCCGGTTTCGGCAGAGAGTTGTCACGCAGCGGGATGCTTGAATTCATGAACTGCAAAACTGTTTACATCATGAATGGATGACGAATGCTGAAACAGGACAGGAAAATACCATGAAATGGAGAAACCAGTGATGAATTATCCCAAGTGTCCCTCGTGCGGACACGAACTTCTCGACAGAACCGATCAATGCCCATTCTGTGGAAACGATCTGTCCCGCCGATCCCTTCGATCCACTGGCGCGTCGCCGAACCACCTTCGGAAGATCATCCTATTGGTCTCAGTGATGATGGCTATCTCAGGAGCCGCCTTCACTTTTTTCTTTGCGATCAATGGCAAGAGAAACGCCGCTGATACAGAGAAGATACCTGAGCAGGTCATACCTCAGGATACCAATGCAGAGCACTGCTTCGATAACATGTACAGAATACTGGATGCAGAGGATGAATATCTGGATCAGAACGGTCGTTACGCCGATAACATCGATGAACTTCATCAATTCGACAGTTCACTGGATCTTGTATGTCCGCAGAGCGATCTTCCCTACAGTATCGTAAACACGAAGCAGTCTGTTCAGGTTATATGCTCAGTTCATGGTGAGATTTAGCTACGTCCCCAGAGTGCGGTGGTAGACACGTATTCTCCGGTGGAGACGTTTCTCGTAAAGTTTCCACATAGCCTGTATCTTCTTATTGTCTTCCAGTTCATGGTTGCTCTCGGCGAATTCCATCTTCCTTTTAAAAGCGCTTTTTCCGATCTCGTAGGTCATGAGAGCATCCACACCTTTGCCCTGGTATTCAGGAAGGATGCCCGCAAGGTAGAAATCAAGGATTTTACTCTTTTTCATTGCCCTGAGAATATGGATGAAACCGAACGGGAATAACCTGCCCTTCGCCTTCTGGAAAGCCCGGGACAGATTGGGCATTGCAATTATGAATCCCACCAGTTTGTCTCCATCAACGGCAAGTTTGATGAATTCCGGGTCTACCTGCCCAAGATAGGCTTTTATGTAGTAACTGATTTCCTCTTCATCAAGCAGAGTTGTGCCGTAGAGGTCTTTGTAGGTTTCGTTCAGAACATCGAAAACCTGGTGCCCCCATTTTTTCGCGAGGGCTTTTGTAGATGTCTCATTGAATACTTTTACGCTGCTCCTTCTCTTTATAAGAGCTGTCAGCCGTTCTACTTTCTCGGGGAGGGCATCAGGTACGGTTATCTTGAATTCAACATAATCCACTTCTTTAACGTAACCCCTT
>QNDS01000470.1 GCA_003644925.1 Candidatus Fermentibacterota bacterium | reverse complement strand
TCTTTTTAAACCAGTTAAGTCGCCACCTTTAACATTCTGTTTGAGCCATGTAGCTATATCTTCACTCATAGAAGATTTAGTACCAACTACATTTTTAGAAAGTTTAGCTACGTAATTGTCCAGTAATTTAGCTGGGTCAATGCTTTCATTAGAACCTAACAAACTGGCTAGTTTCTTAACATCAACTATTTCCATTGACCATTGACGATCTTGCTGAGAAAAAGCTCTATGTCTCCCTTCCTTAGCTGCGCCTCTTTCAACTACTTTCCAATTCTCAAAACGATTTTTTGTGTTTCTATCGGCTAACCCTTGGCTAGTAGTATCATATATAGTCTTCTGGAGGGCATCTAAAGACCTAGCTAAACGCTCCATATTATTATACACTTTAGCTTCGTACTCATTACCAGAGGTGCCACGACCTGTATAAGTAGCGTCTGGGCGTATAACCTCTTGTGCGTATCTAATACCTATCGTAGCTATCTGACTCTTCATTTCAGAAGTGGTGGATGGTCGTGCGCCGCCTGGTTGGTTTTTTCTTTTTCTATCCTGTTCTATCTTTTCAGCTTGCTTACGTGCTTGATTCAAAGCTAAGGTGTTACGTTTTTGCTCTTCTACTAATTTTCTAGTTTCAGCCGCAGCTTTATTAGTAGCTACGACAACAGCATTATTTTCTGATATAGCGTCGTTAAGGATTTTAGCTAAGTCTTTTATAGCTGCTATATCGGCCAACGCACCTGACATTTTTTTAGTTGGTTCTACGTTAGTAGCACTACCTGTAAGCAGTTTATCTAAGTTAGTAGTATCAAGCTGTACTTTAAAATTGTCAAGCCTTCCAGACCCTGCCTTGGTTAGTATATCACCTCTAGGGTCTAAGTTAGAATCCTTTGCCTTTTTATCTACTCGTGCCTCTGCTACCCTATCCATAACACTATGTAAAGCGTCCAACTTTTTGGCTAACATTGTATGTTTAGCTTCTAAAGAAGTCATGCTTTTAGTTAGATTGTCTGTACCTTTAGGTGTTAAAGGTTGACCTAAGTGGTCTTTACCAGCAGCCATTGTATCTGCTTGCTTAGTGTAGGAGGCAGCGTTCT
Source organism: Candidatus Fermentibacterota bacterium (assembly GCA_003644925.1). GTDB lineage: Bacteria > Fermentibacterota > Fermentibacteria > Fermentibacterales > JCC-6 > Aegiribacteria. The sequence goes on along the minus strand of QNDS01000470.1, from coordinate 1,490 downwards.
TAGTAAGCTCTTTACCTATAGTAGAACTAACATAGTCAAAGTTGTTAGCTAAATTTTTTAAACGTGTTTCTAGTGCTTTTATTACTTTATCATCCACCTTTACAGTAGTAGATTTGGCTAATTCTTTCTTTAGTCTCTCTACGTCATGCGCCATTTGCTTTATAGAAGCATTATCTATATCAATACCTACGTATACTTGTTGATCTTTAGATAAATCCTCTACTGTCTTTTTGGCATCTCTGGCGGCCTTTCCGTCTACCTGTACATCTACATTAGCAACTTGGTCTGTAGCAGCGTCTTCAACCTGCTTCTTGGCTTCTTCTACACCTTTAACGTTAAGTTTGACATCTATCTGACTTACAGACTTTAACGTGTTCACTACGGTGGACAGCGCGTCTATTGTGCTGGTTATTTTAGTTAAGCTAGGTACTTCTACTTCAGTTACCTTTACATTTTGTACGTGTTTAGAGCTTTTAGCTACGTCTCTTATAAGTGTTTCTAACTGAGCTGAGGAGTCTGTTTTTCTCATACGAGTTAGTTCTGACATGAAGTCTTTCAATGCCTTACTAAATTCTTGTACGTTTGAGTTATCTTTAGAGAACGTTTTTGTAGCTTTTTCTCCAGTCTTACCTGTACTTGCATCATAGGTAGATATGGATTTATTTAAGAGTGCTACAACTTTGGTTAGTAGTTGTTTGATATCTTTATCTGCACCTGAGGATATCTTAGCTACTTCTGCGGTTAGGTTTTTATTAATGCCAGCTAATTTAGAAAGCTCAGCAACTACTTCTTGAGACATACCACTTTTTTTACCTACTTCCTTTACGGTAGCGATACTGGTTTTTGAGCGGGAGGCGGCCTCAACAGCCTTATTAAGAACTCCAGCTAAGGACTGTATATCTAGGCCTGAGCTATTACTTTTCAAAGCAGCTATGAGTGTAGGGAGGACAGATAGCTCTTTATTTAAGTTGGAAAGTTCTCTAACAACTTTGGACATGCCTACTGTTTCTTTAGTGGCTGCCTTCATTTGGGAAAGTACGCCGGTAACTATACTGGCAATCTCCGCTTTTGAATTACCGCCGGAGGGACCTGCGGTGTTAAGGGCTTTAAAATGTTTTTTAAGGGAAGCCTCTAAGGCACTGCTTACAGCAGAAGCTATAAGCTTACTATCCAACTTATTATCTGTGGAAGCCGCGCTGTTTACAGTGTTCTTTAGAGTAGTAGTAATCTCTTTAGAAATTTTGTTAACACTTTTAACTACGTCAGCATTATCAGAAACCATACCAGTATTGTTCTTTAATGAACTTAGTATAGCTCTCTGTATTGTGGTTTCCATAGAGCCCATGGATTTAGTTAGTGCTCTTTCAACAGCTGCACTTACTTTACCGGCATCAAATTCTTTAGCTTGCTTGCCCCCGCCAAATACAGATGTTGCGGATTCTTTGTTCTGAATAGTTATTTTATATTCGCCAGCCAATAGATTGACCCCC
>QNDS01000469.1 GCA_003644925.1 Candidatus Fermentibacterota bacterium | reverse complement strand
TGGAACCAGTATTCCATCAAGATCTTCAAGTGCGCCTGCGATACCGTTTTCCAGGTCCTCTGATTCGATACCCGTGATTTCAAGAGAGACATCATTTGCGATACCTCCATGATCAAGGGCTTCAAATATGCTTTTATATGCATCGCGCAGCCCCATATACTTGCCTATAACACCAATCCTGACCAAAGGTCCGGATGGGTTTATTGCCTTGGCTATCATGGCTTTCCAGTCATCAAGATTCAGATGATTAAGCGGAAGCTTTAATCTTTTAAGAATGAGTTCATCAAGTTTCTGTTCGGCAAGTTCAACGGGCACTTCGTAAATGGAGTTTTCTACGTCCTTCTCTTCAATAACAGCATCAATCGGAACGTTGCAGAACATGGAGAGTTTTTTGTAATGCTCTTCCTGAAGGGATCTTTCTGTTCTGCAGATAAGAATGTCCGGAATGATCCCAATATTGCGGAGAATACTTGCTGACTGCTGTGAGGGTTTTGTCTTCAGCTCCCGCGATGCGGACAGCCATGGAATCAGCGTAAGATGAATATACAGCACATTCTCCCTGCCCAGATCCTGGCCGAGTTCTCTCAGAGCTTCAAGAAAAGGCAAGCCCTCTATATCACCTGCAGTCCCACCGACCTCTGTAATAGCGATATCTATATTTTCATTCGCCTGCGACAGGACAGCCTTCTTGATCTCATCTGTAATGTGTGGTATCACCTGAACGGTTTTACCCAGATACCCTCCCTCGCGCTCCCTTGCAAGAACGGCTGAATAGATCTTACCTGCGGTGAAATTACTGTTTCGATTACACGATACTCCGCCAAAACGCTCGTAATGCCCCAGATCCAGATCAGTTTCTGTACCGTCATCCGTTACATACACCTCTCCGTGCTGGTAGGGAGACATGGTTCCAGGATCAATATTCAGATAAGGATCAAGTTTCTGCATTGTTACGTTGTAACCCCTCTGCCGAAGCAGTAGAGCTATGGAAGCAGCGGTTATTCCTTTTCCCAGGGAGGAGACTACTCCGCCTGTGACAAAAATGAATTTGCATTTGTTATGAGGCATACGCACACAACCTTTCAGAATATGAAAAAAAGCTCCCAGTATAGTCGAATATGCAGGCATACAACAAGTTTTTCAAGGCCGCATAATTACCTCAGATAGTACTCTGGTCTTCTATCTGCAAGCACATCATTACGCTGCGTAATATTCTTATTTCTTGCCCTGTCTATATTTATCTCAACTGAGTAAGCTTCCGCAATCTCACTATCACCTCTGTGGATGATATCTCCACCAGGAGCCACAATCTGACTTGTTCCAGTAAATTTCAGATCGCAGAATGAGTGTTTTTCGCATCCGATTCTATTGGCAGTAACGGAATAGACCATATTTTCAATACACCGGGACAGCATAGTCTGTTGACAATAGGTCAGAACAAGGTTTGCAGGATGGCAAAGGACATCAGCTCCCTGCATTGCAAGTGTCCTTGCTACTTCCGGGAATATCCAGTCAAAACAGATCATCATACCGATACGAATTCCGCCGATATCAAATACAGCCAGGGGCAGGTCTCCGGGATCAAAGTAGAGTTTTTCCCTGTCGAAGAGGTGCAATTTTCTATAGGTACCGCAGATACCTGAAGGACCCAGCAATAGCGAACTGTTATAGCACTTATCACCGGATCTCTCCGCGAAACCTGTGACGACATGTATGCTGCGGCGTGCGCACAGCGATAAAAGGTTCGATACAACCGGGGAATCATCAGGATCTTCAGCAAGAGATAAAAGCTCTTCCCTGTTACTGAAACCGTATCCGGTAAACGGAAGCTCTGGTAGAACCACTATATCAGCATCAATATTCTCTAGAAAATTCATGACTTCCTGAAGGTTCTTACTTACACAACCGAATTCGGGGGCAAACTGATAATAGCCGACTCTGACCGTTTGAGCTTTTCCCATACTCTCCTGCCCCGCTCTCCTAATTCATTAAGCAACTGACGCTTAAATGTCGATAAACGAAATCAAGTATAATATTGCTATGTCCGCAATACATACTGCTACGCGTGACAATGTACATTGTCGGATGCGCGAATACATAAATTCAATCCAACTGAAAGGTTGAACCATAAGGTATGAAGGAAATTTTACTGTCTGACAATCTCAGTGTAAAGAAGCTCGAAAACGGCCTTACGGTCATGCTTCAGGAACTCAGATACTCTCCGGTAGCTGCAGTTTGCCTCGCTTACAGAGCAGGTCCGTTATGGGAAACTTCCAGCACACGGGGTCTCAGCCATTTCTGCGAGCATATGATGTTCAAGGGATCGGCAAAATTCGGTCCTGGCGCTTACTGGCAGATGATACAGCGCAACGGAGGAACTGCTAATGCCTATACATCAAGAGACATAACCGTCTATTACTCTACGGTACCCAAGGCCGGTCTCAGCGATATTCTTGCACTTGAAGCTGACAGGATGCAGAATTGCAGAATGACTGTAGAAGATGTCAAATCCGAGACAGGGGTCATACTTAAAGAGGCACTTCTTACAGACAGGGATGATCCAGCAGGTACACTTGATTCTCTTCTGTA
>QNDS01000468.1 GCA_003644925.1 Candidatus Fermentibacterota bacterium | reverse complement strand
CAGAATGAGTCATTCGCCAAATACCAGTGAATCACGGATTGCAACCTGAAAGGCGACATTGAAGCCCAGTTCATGAAGCTCAGGAATCTACCAATATTTTTTCCTTTTCTATATTTTTCAAGCTTTCAGGGGAGAAACTTCACCCCTGCATAAGGCCGTGGAATTTGAGATCATCGAGCGTCCAGATGGTAGCCTGTATTTTACCAATGACACTGGAATTATGGGACATTTCAGATTAAATATATCCATTGGCTATTTGATATGGATCAGTGTGTATTTTATTCAAATATAGTCGAATAATAACAGTAGAGCATGGGAGTAATGTTATGGGAACACAATTAATCCTTGTCGCTGATAGCAGTCGTGCCCGGTTATTTGTTGCTGAAAAAGCAAATGCGGGATTACATGAAATTGAAACTTTTTCACATCCAGAAGGCCGTCTACATGAGCAAAATATGAGTAGCGATTTACCAGGCAGACATGCAGGCAATACTGGCTCAGGCTCTCACATCTACCAGGAGGAAACAGAGCCCAAAGAGCAGGAAATGATTGATTTTGCCAAACGTCTTACCAGCTATCTTGATGATCTTGTCAGCAAACATAAGGTAAACAATTTATCAATTATTGCTGCACCTTCCTTTTTGGGTGTATTGCGAAAAAATTTGTCAGATCAAACTGATAAGTTAGTGAGTTTTGAACTGGATAAAAATCTGGTTACACACAGTGTTGATGATATTCAGAAACACCTGTCCTGAGATTGATAGCTCAAAGTATCAATCTGGTACAGCAGTCAGATCGTGATGCGCTCTGACATCCAAACAAAACGGTCCACCCCGAAGGAGATAATTCATGGCCGTCTATTCCCATATCCTGCTCGCAGTAGACTTCACGCCCGTCACGGATACTGTCACGCGACAGGCAATGGAATTATGTCAGGCATTCAAGGCGCGGCTCAGCCTGGTACACGTGGTGGAATTCACGCAAATGGATCTGTCCAACGACCTGGTTCTGCCGCAGGAACTGGAGATCGACCAGGAACTGATGAAACGCTCCAAGCAGCGCCTTGAGGATCTGGCAGAAAAACTGGGTATCGATAAATCAGAATGTTTTGTCAGCCAAGGCAGCACTCGACGAGAGATCCTTCGCTTGGCCAAAGAGCTGAACACAAATCTCATTGTGATCGGTAGCCACGGAAGGGAAGGTATACAAAGATTGCTAGGCTCAACGGCCAACGCGGTTCTGCACGGGGCACCCTGTGACGTGCTCGCAGTGCGGATAAAGGACGAATAGTAAATTAGAATTATTCCGTAAATGTCCTATACCAGCAGGTAACCTGCCGTTCACAGCTACGATAAGACCATGCGCTAACGATGCAGCAAAGGGGTAATTTCGGCCAACAGTTGCCGTTTAGCAAATACTGATATTCAATTCCGAGTCCTGCACGCGCCCCCCGCCACAAGGACGGGACTTAATTACTTACGTATGTGGTTCCTATATGTTTTTAACTCTGATCTGTATTGAAATCGTAGAGACTCGATAGCCTCTATCTTTTGCTTCAATTCAGCCAGCGTTTCATCATCAGCAATCTCAAATTGGGTAAGCAACCCCTTTGCCTCCTCATCAAGCCGTGCCACATCTACTATATTTGTTATGAGGATTAGCTCATCTTTTTCGGCTTCTGATAAATCCATATACACCTCTCCAGTAAATGCCCTGTCACTAGGAGAAGGCCACACCCTCCCCCACAATTCCCTGAAGCAATGACAGCCCTCATTGAAGGACAGGGTCTTGGCTGCCGTTATAACCATTGAGAAAGGAGGCAGAAATGACCGTTATAATCACAGCAGTAATTGCCTTTGTAGCCATTCTCCTCGCGGAGCATTGGCATTTATTCTGAGGCAGTAACATATCCGTCAGTCTGACGCGGATGAGCATATAGAAACGCCCCGGTAAGAAGCGGTCTCGCTGGTGGGATTGGACCACCTAACTGCTCTTGCGAGTAACGTGCTTGCCGAGGCGTCCGAAGGGTGATTGAGTAGTTGCCCTTATGGCTCTGGCAGACCTCTGTGGCTTGCCCTCTCTTCTGATCACCCTCCTACAGCGATTATAGCAGCCATTATTCAGTCGACTATATGACACAGATCAATCAGCATCCTTTTACTGGCGCAGTCGAGTAGTTGAACCGAAGCCGCTGTCCTTCGAGTTGCTCTTTGAGAACACAGTTCTCTTCGATGAGATAGTCGATGACCGCCTGTTGGTGGTGATTACTATAGATGTTAATATGTTGATATCTTAATATGGATGAGTTTTTTGACCACACGAGTAAGACATGACCAAACCAACACACAGTGACCCTATTGGCGCGCCTGGTGCTGCGTATGAAAAGATGTACGAACGTGCTGCTGAAAACCTGCACTCGACAGAGAAAAAATCCGCTCAGTTGCTGCACAAGCTGATCGATGAAGCAAAAGACAAGGCGGTAGAACTAAAAGAGCTGTCAGAGGACGATGCGGCAAAACTCGCTGACTGGCTCAAGCGCGATCTGGACGACACCGTCAACTATCTCTCGGAAACCGGGCTTGAGCTCAAAGACT
>QNDS01000467.1 GCA_003644925.1 Candidatus Fermentibacterota bacterium | reverse complement strand
GAACTGATACATGGAGACGATGGTCTCCACGGTGTCGTCATCGTTGGAGGGGAACTTCCAAACACCGGCATCCGACACGATGTACCAGTCCGTCCCATCTGATATGGCATCAATGATCGACTCCGTCCCGAATGACAAGTCGGGATACTGGGTCCAGTCGGCGGCGTCCAGGCTCCGGTAGTTGTCTCCGCCGAGGAGGAGGTATCCCAGTGTGGAATCGTAGAAGAGTCGCTTGAACCGGTCCCCGGTGTACGCTAAGCCGGCGCCGAGGACGGTAGTCCAGGTGTCGCCTGAGTTGGTTGATCTCTGAATCCAGTTGTCCTCACCGTCATCGTAGATGCAGAGGGTGTTATTCCCCCCGCCGCAGAAATCGACGCGGTGCGTCCCGGTCTCGTACTCGTCGAAGTCGATGCCTGCATTGTCTATTTCTCCAACGATGATGGCGAGGAGATAGTCGGTATTCGCGTCCTTCCTCGTTTTGAGATAGAAGTAGTCATTCGGCTTCGAGTGCCCACCATAGCCGATCTCGCTATCGCCATACAGGCTGTGCCCATACCTCGAGTAGCCAACAACGGTCCAGGTCGTTCCGTTAGTTGACCAGTAGATGCTCGGTTGCTCTGCCCCGCCCACAGAGAGGAGCGCGATAGTGGTCCCCGAGGTGACATCGTGGACCATGTCAACAGCGGCGCCGTCGTTCCCGTTGAGGTATCGCGTCCACTGCCCGCTGTCGGGCCACGCCTCCACTGCGGTCCAGATGCTCCCGTTCACATCGAGCCCGATCCAGCGGTTGTTCGTCGCGTCGTGGATGATCTTGATGAAGTAGGTGTATGATCCGCTCACTCCGCCATGAAATGTGTGATTTTCAGTAGTGGCGAACTCGTCATCGGTGACAACGAGATTCCCGTCCGACCTGGCGAGGACATGCCTCGTATTGGCTGCCTCGTAGGCTATGGCGGTGGCGGTGCTGGTTCCGTACAGGAGCCCCCACTCGTCGCCGGAGAACCAGTTCATAGCCTCATTACAGGCCCTCGGCACGAGGACGCCTCTGCGGACGATGACGTTTTGCCCGTGCTCGAGGCCCTCGGCCGGCATCGCCAGCGCGTCGAAGTCACGTCGGACTCCGGCGACCGGGACGGGGACCGGGAGCTTTTGGTTCTTCGAGGCCATTAGGACTCCTGGGAAATCTTGGTAACGGCCATCCTGAAATACATGTTTAATGTATGGGCTGAGGTGTTTGTCTGGTTCATCTTCGGGTAGAGTTTATCGTTGGCAGCAAGTTTCACTACCCACGACCCTGAGAAAACCTGATGGGTCGCGGCGAGAAAATCAAACGCCATGTTGCGCTCGCTCTTGTTCACTTCGTCGTCGGAAACGAAATTGTACCCAACTCCTCTGTACCCATTGGACGCGCCCGCTTGGTTCTGGAGGATGGAGGTGCCCATGACGATGCTATAGATGCCGGCGGTCTGGATCTCGATGTAATCGTATGCGTTTGTAGCGACATTGGAAAGCATGTCGGCGTTGTCCCAGTCCTTGACAACATGAACGCTGTCGTCGTTGGTGCTTACGTTTCTCCAAGTGCCATAACCCAAACAGCTAAGGATGTCAATCGAGCCATGAATACCGCACGAGTCCGGGGTTGCGGCATCGAAAGCCGCAAGCTCAAATGAGTCCTCGTCATAATTCACGCGGAGGTATTTCAGCTTCTCACCTTGGAACCCGGTCGGCATTCTCAGGTGATTGAGGATGTCCTGGCCCGGACCATCAACAGCGCCGCCGTGGAGGCTGACTCTGAGGCGTTTTTTCCAGTTCGCGGTGCCGCCAAGGACGCCGCTCCCACCGGACGCGACGGTGCGATTCTCGTATATGACGAACTCGTCGCTATTCATCGAGAGGAGGACTTCCTGGTCGCTGGTGGTGTCCCATAGTCTGAGGCCAACCACCCCCTGCGTTCCGGTAAAGACAACCTGGGCGCTGTCTCCTTCCCTGGCGGATGTGATGTTCCCGTCCTCATCGAAGCTGAAGGGAGAGTCGTTGTAGAGCTGCCCAACGGCAATCCCTAAGAGATCAGCAACATCATTCTCAAGCCCGTTGATGTCATCTGGCCCGGTGGAGATGTAGTCCTGCTCGTCGATGCGCTCACTGAGTAGTTTCTTAGTCATCCTACACCCCCGTATTAGCGCCCGGTTCCTCTGCTACCGGGCGGGCTGCGCTCATGCGCTGGCTCTGCCGGATTGCGATGTTGTCGATCTTCTTCTTAGCGAGTGCGGCGAAGGTGCCCATGCGGTTCTCCTCGAGGAGATGGACACAGGCGTAGACCGCGGCCGTGTAGAGCACGGCATACGCCTCCTTATCGGTCCACTCGTTCGAGTCGCCAGTCTTCTCGAGAGCGGCCTTCTTGCCATAATACTTCCAGTAGATCGTGTAAGCATCATCCGGGGCGGGCCGGAGGTATATCTCCTGGTTGAAGATGGCAAATGCCTTCGGCTCACCGCCGTCGGTGTCCTCTGGGTATTTGAGTGTGAGCTCCTCGATAGTGAGCTGATCCAGCGGCACCTCGACATCGTCAGACGAGAGGTAGTAGGCGTCGATGGG
>QNDS01000466.1 GCA_003644925.1 Candidatus Fermentibacterota bacterium | reverse complement strand
TTAAGGAATTATCTGGCAAGCCCCTGCAAAAACAGGGAATGACTTCCTGCTACGCTTGGAGAGACTGTCAATTTGCTTATTAGCGAAAAGGCTGATTAGTCAGGTGAGCTGATCAACGCTCATGGATGATCCTGGCTGTCTTGCGTTTCTGGTACTGTGAAAGGAACAGGCCCGAGATGATGATGGCCATTCCGATGATCTTTCTTTCCGAGAAGCTCTCGCCAAGCAGGAAATAGGCGGCTATGGCAGTAATGACGGGTATGATGTTCGTGAATATGGTCGTTCTGCTTATGCCCAGATCTCTTATGGCTACGGTTATCAGGATGAAGGCCAGGGAGGAGCCGAACACGGCAAGCATGACCAGGTTCAGTATCACATTGGCGGGCGGGTTCACTGAAAGGGTTTTCTCCCACTCGAAACCTATCATGAGAGGGAGGAAATAGAGCCCTCCTATTGTGTTCTGAACCCTGACTATCGTTAACGGGCGATACCGTTGTGAAAGGCCTTTTACGACAAGACTGTATCCTATGCCTGAAAGCACTGCGAACAGGAGAAAGAGCAACCCTTTGACGGATGCTTCAAGATGAGCACTTCCAGTGGTCGTGAAGATCGCAAGCCCCAGGAAGGAAACGATCAGACCGGCTATATTCACTGCAGAGAGCCTCTCTCTGTATAAGAGGTATGCGAAGACGGGTGCAATCACGGGGATGAGGCCTATCATGATGGATGCCAGGGTGGAGGTGACCAGCAGCAGGCCGAAGCTCTCTCCTATGAAGTAACAGAAGGGTTGCAGCAACGCCAGGAGGAGGAATATGGGCCAGTCTTTCCTGGCAACTTTTTCATTTATCCTGGTTACCTTTGCGTAAAGAGTGAGAATAACAGCGGAGATGATGAGCCTGAACAGAAGAGTGGTAAACGGACCGTAGTATTCGAATACTATCTTTGTCCAGACGAAAGCGATACCCCAGAAGAACATGGCTCCCAGCGTTCCCATGTATACTCCGAGCCTCTTGTAGTTACCCATCTTTATCTTTGTTGAATCCGGTTCCGTCCAGGATTTTCAGTTAATTATAATTCTGTTGGTCTTAGCGTCGGTACTTCTTTCGGTCAGCGACAATAGCACTTAGCGCACAGATGGGGCAATAGTCGGTGTTCTGGTAGCGATAAAGATTCCTGCTGAATTCTTCCCCACTAGTCCGGACAGGGGTGCTGCAGTACATTAACAGTACGTGCCGTTTGGGGAGTTCTTGTATTCATCGGGTTAATCGGAGGGAAAAGATAATGAATGGTTTATCCAGGCTGATGCTGTCCATAGCTTTAATGACATTGGTAACCGGTACCTTTGCGGATTCTCCGCTTACATCTACGGATTTCTATCAGGCATACCTGGATGTGCCGGTTGTTGCCGATCATGTTGAAGCGGAAATGAACGAAGATATCTTCAACATTCTGCATTCCGATGAATATGAGGTGGATGTAAAAGTGGCGATCATCAATGCAATGGGATGGACCTTTGAGGGGCAGGACAACGCAGCAGTTTATATGTACTTTTACATTGATACTTCAGGTCTGGATGTTGTTGCCCCTGATGACATGAGTGGTGAGGAGCTGCTGTGCCTTGCTTATATGGTAAGCATGGATGATTACTTCAGTATGAGTCCTATCTCGCCGGGTGGTTCGGGTGTGTTTGGTATGAGCGGGGTTGAACTGGCGGAGGCTGCTGCAGAAAGGACTCCGGATGATTTTACGGTGCGGCTTATCAGCGCACTGATACTTTCTCAGAAGATCATGGATCATGACTGGGGTAAGGTCTTCGAAGTGGTGGATTTTGTGATGAAGGAGGCTCTTGATCACAATATGAGGGATGAGGCCATAGACATCATCCTGGATTACATAGGTTTATACTCTGGTTACTGATATGCTGATGCACATATAGTATTATTGGATTCATCTGTGGTAATTGCCGATAGGATCTACTCGTCTTATGCGGAGATGTTTGGTGAAATGGCTCTTGATGAGATTTCCTCCATTTAGATTGATTTCTCAATCAAAATCCTCCCAGGGATCTTCTGGTGGAGCGCAGATCATATCAAAGTAGCCCATATCTCTTTTTCTGCCTGTAATTTTGTCAAATAGTGAGAATCCTGTCCAGTAGCCGTCAGTAACAACTGTACCGTAGCTGCTGAAGTTTTCAAAGACATAGATGCGGATTTCTGGAGAAGGGTCAGTTTTATCAATATTCAGTAAAGAGTGCACATTTTCTACAATTTCCAACTCTCTCCGGTCCGGTATATAGTAATCGATTTGATTGTAATCTATTTCGAGTGAATCATTGAACGGCCAATCTTCGCTGGCTCCGAAAGGGCAGGATATTCGGGAATTATATACACTGCCGATAACTAAGAATGCAGTCACCTGGAATATTTCTCCCTTATGCCCGGTTGCAAAAACGGAGTGATGATAAAAGGTAACTGAAATCTCCTCACTGTTTTTCTGAACTAAGACTTCAGGGAATAATCCATTTGTAAAGGCAGGATATAACAATATGATCTGTTCTACGGCCATAGGAATTAGTTCTGCTCTTTCTAATTGCGTTA
>QNDS01000465.1 GCA_003644925.1 Candidatus Fermentibacterota bacterium | reverse complement strand
TGTTGCGGCGATTACCCAACCGGCTATGCTGATGGGGTAATCGCCGCAACAGCAGTTATGTACCATGCCGTATCGATGGGAATGGGCACTCTGTGGAACGGTGTTGCCGAGAAGGTCTATCCCTACACAGGGTCATGGCATACACAGGCGACAAAGGGAACAAGGATTACAGCCGTCCTTTGTGTCGGCTACCCTGCACTGGAACCGAAATGGAAGGTTCCATCAAGGACATACAACGTTCTTAATTCTGATTAAAGGAAGGGGATTGTTATGCCGGAAGTAAAGCACGACAGGACTGAAAATCGAATACTCTTTTCTTTATCCTGGATGCTCATGCTGATCCTGCCTGTGCTTGCAGTTGCAGGCGAAGCCGAGGATGCCCCCGGCTGGGTTGTATCCTGCAGGGTGGTAGAGGATGAGAATGTCGCCCTTCGTGAGATGAGCCTGCTCGATTCCCTCGGCTACGAGTGCGGTGTCCTCTGGATGGCTGACTGGCCCTCACTGGGCGGTTACGAAGGCTGGATGATTTATGCCGGACCGGTCGATTCGAGGGACGAGGCTGAGCAGGTCTCTTTCGGACTGCTCTGGAGGTTCCCGGATGCGATGGGAGTTTTAGTGCACGAGTATCCAAGTAGCTGCGGAATGCTTCCAACACCTGACAGCATGATCGATCTGACCGGGCTTTTCCCTCCGATCCAGGATTTCATGTACAGCGTTACGCTTCCGGGAAGCTGGCAAGTCTCGCTGGAGGTCCTTGGTCCTGACAGTCTTGACGAGTGGGACAGACCGGTTCACATCACACAGATCCTTCCGGGGTGGAGGATAGAGAAGTGGGAGGACATATACCTTGGCACTGTGGAGGTGCGGGCATACAGGCAGGCGGCGCAGATTAATGCCCAGCTCTTCGAGCGCCAGTGCCGATACATCAGGGATACAGCAGCATCGCTTGGTGCCAGTGTATTCGAGGAGCACGGTAAGTACATCCTCCTTCATTGTCTCCCGGATACGGAGGACAGGAACGGTGATACCGACTTCTGGGCTGTTCTGAGCGGAGACTCAATCGAATACGGATACCGCTGCAGGTCATTCTACGGGGAAATGCCGTACTCCTGGAGAAGCATTCCCTCCGATGCCAGGGAGTCTCTGTTTCCGATCGTGTTCGATTCCGATGAGGGCGCCATAGACATCTTATACAACAGACTACTGGTGGACGGGATATATGATCGCATATCAATGGAGGAGTTTTCATACGGTATTGAATACATGGACAGCTGGGAGCCGGAAGCATATCGTGATTATCGCGATGTGGCTGTTCGGGAGGTTCACCGCGAGGGAGGCTCAGGCGATCCCAATACTGCTCCGATAGTAGACAGGTTCAGGATATACTCCCGTACCGGTGAGGTACTCTGGTGGCATCCCCTGTATGGTGAATTCGTGCGGTACATCGAATTGTTCGCTTTCAAAGATATGGAACGTTTAAACCTGGATTAAGGAATTCTGGGTCTCAAGTCATCGTGCAGGTCATACCGCGGACCGTTGGTCATGATGTTCCTCCAGCCAAGAAGCTCTCTTACACTGTACTGGCTCATATCGAGCCTTCCTATGCGGAACCAGCCCTCAGCTGAGTCAAGAATACGTCCGAAGGAGGAAACGCTTCCGTTGGCCAGAAAGCCGATTCTAACGGCTCCTGTGCCCATGAAGCGGAAACAGGCAAGATACTCCTCCGCTCCAATGCCTTTCGGGAATCTGCCTCCGGGATAGGCCATCGCGAAGATCTCGGTGGTTCTGAGCCCAAGCCTTCTGTGAAATTTCACCATGGGCGTGACCACGGCATTCTCCCATTTATCACGGGGCAGGACCATGAAATCAGCGTGCATATTCGTGTGGTTTCCGATGGAGTAGCCCATATCAAGGAGGAGGTTGAACTTCTCCATTACGAATTCCTCCTGGCCGAAGGGGATCTTATCCCATGAGATGAAGAAGGTGGCGCCGCGGCCGAAATCCGGATGTGCATCACTGTAATCCTCGAGTATTGCAACCGCGCAATAAGGATCTATCTCCACCGTGCCTCCCCTCTGGATGAAATTGAAATTATCCTGCCATCCATCATCGAAGGTGAGCATCAGCGGCCTGCGGTCGGCTGGAACCTGCATCAGTCCGTTCTCGATATCTTCGGAAGTTATCAGAAAGAAACCGGCCTCATCCAGAAGCTGGAGGTCCATAAGCAGTCTGCCTGTAGAAACTCCGTAATATCCGTCAACGGGATCGCTGATATGGTGATACATAAGAACAGGTATCCCGCTTCCCGCGTTATTATCGGTCGGGTCCGGCTCTGAGTAGGATAGAGAGGTGGTTTTGCCCACCTGGGGTGACCACAGGATCAGGAGAGAGGCGATGAGCTGTATCATTCGGAGGGGACCACGGTGATGCGGTCGAGGTTAGTGTTTACATAACCGTCAACGAATATTCCTACCTGTCCCATCGCAGGCATAGTGGTTCTTACCACCTGTATCAGCTGCCCGTTCACCCTCAGATCAATGTAATTGCCATGAATCAGCGCCGATACTTCCACGCCGGGCTGGCTGTACGGGAGAAGTCTG
>QNDS01000464.1 GCA_003644925.1 Candidatus Fermentibacterota bacterium | reverse complement strand
TATGGTCATTGGGTCGGTGTACCAACCCTTTGTCCAGTCGAACAGAGATGGTTTATTTGATTAGCTGATATTCTTGTTCAAGATTGACAGAACTGTCTTATTTAGTGTATCATATCTTCGAATATTTGACAAAGTATTCATCCATTACTAATAGTAAATGAGATTCTGCTGAGTATCGTGCAAATGGGGAGGGGGGCAATATTCTTCAAATATGCGCTGCTTTGTTGATAGCTTCATTGATCTCTGTTACGGATATTGAACCTGATGATATCTTCATAACGTCCAGTAATTTCCGTGGATTCATGCCGTTTATTCCGGGCCATATCTTCGATGCCTTTGTACTTGCAGATGCCGAACCTATGGTGTTGCAGCCTTGTGACAGCACTGTCTGGGTTGTTGGAGAACCTGTTGTTATTGCCTGGGAAGGTGCTGCTTTGAGCGACATTGTAGTACCTCGAACCGTTGATTCGCTTCGCTTCATGTATGACATTCCACTCTGGAACTGCAGGATAGAACTTTATAAAGAGAAGGAATTTGTATGCGACATTACTCATGCCAGCTCAACCCCGACTCTCAGCCGTATTGACTGGACTTATCCTGATGACCTTCACTTCTATGGTTTGCGAACACCAGTAATTGAATTACGCGAACGAGTGGACCTCACCTCTCGATCAGATACTTACATATATCGGCGGCAACATGGAACAGGATACCGGATCAAGTTAATCTCATTCAGTATAAGATCGTCAGAGGAAATCGAAATATGGAGCGATCCATTTGAGATAGTGAATCCCGTCCTTGAAGCTGAACGGATAGATGGTCTTTCAGATGTATGGGATGAGTTTATAAACAGCGTTGAAAGAGTGTTTGCCCCCAGAGCATGTGGTTACCTTGCTGGACGCGTATCCAGCAATGAGAGTGGTGCCCCGCTTTCAGGGTACAGAGTAACAGTCGTAAGAGAGCAGCGAGTGTTAAGAGCTGATTCCAGCGGATATGGCGTTAGATATGTGGATACACAGTGTATTTCAGTCACAGATTCCCTCGGAGAGTATACTATGCGCCTTCCTGAAGGAACGTATAAGCTGACTGTTCGGGGTGATGTGTATTTTCCCGCCATAGCTGAAGGTGTCAGGGTACTTGCAGATTCAACGAGTCCCCTGAATTTCTCGATACAGGGTGCAGAATTTGCCAGGTTCCATTGGGATACGGTTTCACCTACTTCAACATCCCCCCGGTTAATAGACTCTATTGAAGTTATTACAATCAATACCGATCCCCGAATTGACGAGTTGTATCTGCAGGATATGCTTGAAGGAACAATCAGTATTGAGAATGAATGGTTGCCGGCAACTTATAGGTTAAACACAACTGTTATCAACATATCGGATTTTGGTCAGCCAGAGTTTAAAGTGGCTGGTTTCGTAATAGCGAGAGTCTTCTTCGATGATTCAGATGGCAGCAACGACTGGAGAGCTGTTCTTGTTTTCCATGAGAAAGTTGTTGCACTGGAAGATGACGGTGAACCTTCAACATTCGACCTTGGACTTCAAACTGTTAAATGCACTTTCTCTGAGAATGGAAGGTATGTAATAGCCTTTGATGCCTACGGGAACGAATATAGGGGCGGCGATGCGGTGTTTCTCGATACTGAAACAGGAGATAGGATCCGATTTGATCCAAGTCCGCAAAGAGAATACGTGGACCCTTACGTGATGTCGACGGAGTGTCGCATTATAGTAGGCAACTCTCATCCTCTGGGTCACATTTCCAATGATGGAAGATATGTACGACTCGATTCCTATCCTTTATCATCCGATCCTGTAAGAATTAACCTCTTCAACGAAAACATGGAGTTAGTTCATGCTGCATTCTCTGATAGCGTTGATTTTGGTGTGTATGCGGAAAACTATATGTCTTCCGATGGTTCTCGAATATGTCTGCTGGCGCGCTATCAGGATGAAATACATCTGGTTATCATGAATGAAGAAGGATGTGTTTTAACCTTAGCTTCTCTTGCAGAATCGATGTCATCAATGGGGGGAACTATTGCTGATGAAGATCTTTCTATACTAATGAGAGGAGGAGGGTCTTCGGGTGTTTTCATATACAGTGGTCAGACAGGAGAGCTGCTGCATCACTGGCATGGCAGTGAACTGATTAACAGGGATAAAAGAGTTTCTCCAAATGGCAGCTATGTAAGCTATTTTCTTACCGAAGACGTATATAGCGATACTTTCAGATATATTGTCAGAAGCCTTCCGAGTGGTGACATCTCGCTAAATCTTGAGCTTGAACGAGAAACCGATTCGGAGGGTAAGTGGTTTGTAAGAAAAGCGGTTGATCTTGCGAACAACGGTTCTTCGCTTCTGTTTATTGTGCAGAATAGTACAGGACGGTATGTCCTTGTTGACAGGAACGGTTTGATACTTTGGTTGTCGCCTGTAAGGCAATTTGGTCATGCATACATGGATTTTTGTTATATGTCTGACAATGGAAAGAATGTGGCTTACTCCGATGGGAATAACATCTACATTCTTAACCTGAACCACGTCAGCGATTAGTTATTCTGTCAGAGGAGACTCCAGACCTGTGCGAAACGGTC
>QNDS01000463.1 GCA_003644925.1 Candidatus Fermentibacterota bacterium | reverse complement strand
GTGTCCGTATCCGTATCGGAGTCGCTGTCGGAGTCCGAGTCACTGTCGGAGTCGGAGTCGCTGTCGGAGTCGGAGTCGGTGTCGGTGTCCACGTCGGTATCTCCCGCGTCCTCCCCCGGATCATTTTTCGTCATGGTTGACGTGGTGCAGCCCAGAGCAAGTCCGGCTGTCATCGAAACCACCAGTATTCGAACAATCCCTCGCATCGGGAACCTCCTGTAGTCCAATTACGAATTTATCACGAAATGGACGACATCGTTCAAATAAAGATGATGGGGTCAGTCGCCGAGTTCGTCCTCGAGGTAGGTCATTATCACTTCGTCGAGGGACTTGTCACTGATCAGGCTCTCGCCGATGGTGCTGTCCCTGTCCGGCGCATCGAAGATGGATTTCCCGTAGCTTTTTTGTTCTTTTGGGGGTGTCGTTGTGGAGCGGTCATCAACCATTTCTGCGGGCGCGATCACC
Organism: Candidatus Fermentibacterota bacterium; assembly: GCA_003644925.1. Classification (GTDB taxonomy): domain Bacteria; phylum Fermentibacterota; class Fermentibacteria; order Fermentibacterales; family JCC-6; genus Aegiribacteria. Next base: position 2,153 of record QNDS01000463.1, on the reverse strand, counting down.
TGCACGTTGTCTGAAGGCGCGGGAGGAGCGTCGGCACTGATGGCCGGGGCTTCGCCACCTTCGGGAACACAGTCTCCTATCTGAACACCAAGGATCCTCGCGGCGAACGAGTCGTGCACACCGTCTCTTAACTCCACGAACATCGCCTTGTGCTGATCCTTCATCATCTGTTTGACATGATCTTCCCACTTGTCATGTTCAAGATATTCTTTGTAGGCGGTCTTCTTGGTGCCCAGGATAGTGCCGCTGGTGAACAGGTGGGTGATGATGTGAGGGTGATCCCGACCGGAATCTTCTGTCTGGATATGAAACACGTGGCCGTCGTGTTTGACGTTCGTGTTGTATCCCAGCAATGGAGAGTTGGCGCCGGATTTCTTCATATTCAGTGTTCAAGTATCCCTAATGAGCTTTGGATAGTAAATATAATTAGCACATCACCGGCTACAAGCGTATCCCTCCGAGGTGTTTCGGGTTGGCGCAAAGGCGTAATGTGGTAGTGGTGGGATCCCGCACGGTCACCGCCCGGCCGACGAAGTCCACCATCCCGGTCTCCTTGCGAACAACTGCCCCGGACCCGCCCGGCTCCGGTCTGAACGAGATCGCCCTGTTCACACCGAGCTCGGTCAGGGCGCCGGTCACCGCAGACCAACTACCCTCGCATATGATCAGCCAGCCGTCGTCGTGAATTCCCACGCCCACTATATCGCCGTGACCGCTCATTCCGGTCCCCTCCCGTATGATCCAGTCACCCTGCACCGCGTTTGCAATGTTGCTCTCAGCGGCCCAGGAAGTTATTCCCGGTGCTCCCAGATTGCTCACGGCCAGAGTCGACCTTTCCCTGTCGAGGGTGGCCACCACCGCTCCCCGACACATCTGGCCGCGTCCGGACGACCACTTTCCCAGGGCGATTTCAACGAGAAGATCACCGGCGTCACTTTTTTTATCCGTCATGGGGCCCGAGTTGAAAGACTCCGGGATCTCCCCCGGGAATATCGAGGTCGTGGTCCTCGAGAGATCCGCCGCCACCACCTGGGCGTCGCCGATCTTTTTGGTGAAGATCGCCGGTACAAAGGCGGGTGCAGGCTGAGCAAGGTCCTTTGAGGTCCACCCATCCCCCGGAGGCGACGTGTCCTTCAGGGTTACGAAGAAGAAATCTTTTGGGGCTCCGTTTACGTACCTGTTCGGTGAGAACCGCATCTCCTTCAATACGACCTCTCCCTTGAACTCGGGTCGCCCCGATTTTTTCAGCTCGTCCTGGAACCGGTAAAAGATGAAGGCCGTGTGGAAAGGGTTCATGTCCAGGTGCATGCCGTACACGCAACCGGCTGCGTTCATGGCGATGCCAAGGGTTCCGGCCGTGAGATCCTCTCCCCATGCGTAGATCAGGTGACCGGCCTCGTGCATACAGATCCCCGAACGGATTGTGTTCATGTTGCGGATGTCCTCGTCGAGAGTGAACCCCCAGAGGTAGCGCCGACGCGGGTTGACCACACCGTCCTCCACCAGGGGATCTATATTCTGGCGGTACGAGAGCATATCTTTGGGGATTTCGATATTCTTCGGCCACGAGCCCATTGACACCGTTCCGTCGTCGTAGGTCGCGACGGTGGCCGCGTCGTCCTTCGGGGGCAGTAGAACGTTGCGTTCCACCATCATCCCGTATGCGCCGTGCTCCGTCTTGAAAGCTCCGTTGAACGCCGCGACTATCCTCTGGAGGATCTTGGGATCGCGCGGGATTTTCCCGGTGCCGGTTGATCCTGTCGTCGAGCGCGGATCCTCGTGGCCCGCCACCATGTGAAGATCCAGCTGCCGCATGTCCATGGCCAACAGTTTGACTCTAACATAAGGCCGCCTGATATCGCTTCGCACGAAGGTCCGGTACACCACCGGCGGCGCTCCGGGCAATGTCCTGACGAACTCGGGAACCCCGGGGAGCCATGTTCCCTCGCCCTTCCTCAGCTTCTTGAAGACGGGGGGCTCGATGGGATCCGGCGGCCATGGTACGGGTTTCGGTTCCCGTCCGATCTGCAGCCCCGGGGCCAGCTGGATCTGCTCCGAATGAAGCGCCTTGAATTGCGGCTCCTCCCCGTCCTCCTCGAGGTCATCTTCTCCTCTGAGCTCATACGCGAATCTTCGCATCCGGTCTCGAAGGG
>QNDS01000462.1 GCA_003644925.1 Candidatus Fermentibacterota bacterium | reverse complement strand
TCCCCTTGTATCAGTGTTACAATTAGGCATATAGACATATTAGTGTTGTCAACAGTGCCAATAGCACTATCTGTATCTTTAAACCAAACCCTATACTGAGCTTTATCAGTGTGTATGTCTGCTACATTAGGTTGTATGCCCAGTAAAGCTTGCTGTATATTAGCACTGATACTCTCAGTGGTTACATCTCCATACTTCTCTGTTATAGCTAGCTCAGTTAAGCCCCACGTATCATAGAAGAGACCATGACCTGCAAGCATCTTAGCAGTGTAAGGGTAAGCTCCTACATTCTTATTGTGCTTAACCAACTCTGACTCTTCCAGAGGACCACCCATACCTTTATATAGGTAGGTTTTGTCTTTACAGAAGATGTACATTACCCCATCAGGGCCAGCCATCATAGCTGTCAGCCAATCTGTTGTACCTACACTACCAGCTCCAAACACTGGGTCAAAGTTGAATGGGTCTCCTATAGCACTCATAGCCACCTCACCCTCTCTGAAACCTAGAGCAAGTCTATTACCATTAGCTTCTATGTGATGAGGAACGTTGGGTGTATAGGAACTATCTATCTGCTTGAGGGTTGTACCATCAAACTCAAAGGCTGGATTCTTACCATCTGTTCCATAGATGTTTCCAGAGTGTCCTGTTATGTTATGAGAGCCATAGTTTACATTGATTGAATCATCTTTTACAACCCAATGTGAGGCCTGTGTATCTGGTTGTTTATTCTTATTATCCTGTATAGCTATATACAGAGCTCCACCATCAGGGTAGGTAACCTGTTGTCCAACTATATATTTAGTGGAGGAATCCCATACACCTAAGTAGGCACCTGTCCCACCTCTGGCCGAAGCTTTGAAGTTGTGCATTGTAAACTCATAGAAGCCACCGGGAAGAAGGGTAGTATCAGCATCACCTATGTCTTTCATAGCCACAATCTCTGTGAAAGAACCAGCAGTGTCTATTATGTTTAATCCCCAGTCTTCTTGGGCATCACCGTCTGCTTCAGAGCCTATACGATATACATCAGGTATCACTTGCCATAGTCCACACTTAGTAGGTGAAACTAGAGCATCATCCTGAAACACATAGATGACATTGTTGTATATGAAGACGCCACGAACAGGACCACCACCGGGCAGGCCAGCTGTCACTACAGGTCTATAGCCATTGATACGTGTATAACCTGTGTTATAGTTCTGTTCCATATTAAAGGCTAACCTAGCCATACCATCAGGCATAGCTAGGTCGGGTGTTACTAAGTCCTCTCCACCAGAGAGTGGGTATGTCTTCAGTCTATTCTGTGTCATAGCAGTCTCTAGGCAAATGGTACAAGTGTTGGGGTGATTAGGTTGTCTTTAGGTAGCTCACTGTATTTCATCTTACTTAGCAGTTCTTTATAGGCTATCTCATTTGCCTTATATATCTCTTGAGCATTATAGAAAGCTCCATACTTCATCAAAGCTTTAAACTGTATAAGTGCATGGTATTGAACAGGAAAGATTGGAACATCAGTTGAAGTGCCCATAACATGAGGTTCTCTATAGCCCTCAAACTGTATATGCATATCATCAGGAGCTGTTGCATCCATTACCAAATCACTATTAGGCAGTATAGTTACATACGAGGGTAACCCTTCTTCAGCAACGTTTAATATAAATTTATCTTCAATCTTCCACACTGAGTAAGGTACATAGATTATTCGTCCTCTCTCTCCAGAGATTGCTTGGTAGATGAAGGTTTCCTTAGCTATTGTTCTAACACCCTCAGCTGGCATACTAAGCTGTTTGAAAGCTTTTGGTAATTGAAGAGAGTAGTTAACATGTAGGAAGTTCCAATTCTCATACTCTGTCTGTATTTCATTATAAGATTCCCTAACCCATCTAAGTACATCACCATAGATACCTACGGTCTCACTTACATTAGAAGGGCCCTCACCAGAGATGCCTGCTTGCGCCCTAACTGCTCTTGCTAGTTCTAAGTAGTTCATGCCCTATCCTTTATCTATTTTATAATCTTCTTAATTGTAGCCTTCTTCTTAACTGTAGGCTTGACCTTCTCTTCCTTTGGAGGAGTAGTGTCTTTTAGATAGTCTTCATAACTATCATATAATTTATTAGTTGTTGAATCTTTTAGTTTCCAAGAAGTATGAAAAGGTACACCTCTATACTCATAAGCTCTTTTATTTAAACTCTTACATATAAATAGGTTTTCATATTGTTTCATTTGGTTTCCTTATAAAAAAGAAAGGGGCACAAGGCCCCAATCAAATTAGCTATTAAGCTGCACCTTGTGCTGCAGTGATACGACCTTCAACTAAACCTTCAGGTTTGATTGTAGAATACCCATACACTTGTAAGCCACGCATCAACTCACCAAAGCTATCTGGATTAGGAAGGGTTTCATTCTTCACAATCTGACTAGCAAAAGCACATGCACTAGGTACACCTGCATAGATGGTTGTCTGAATTTCAGCTGTTGTACCAGCCACTGTCTCAACTGGTAGTTGATTAGAGCTGTAGATGGTGAAACGGTCAATAGTTCCAATCTTACCATTACGCAAGATGGAAGTACCATCGCCCATTGTATTAGCACCAACTAAGGCTGCTGAAGCATT
>QNDS01000461.1 GCA_003644925.1 Candidatus Fermentibacterota bacterium | reverse complement strand
GATTTCTCTCGCGCTCAAAACCATGGACCCCCACAAGGCGAGTGCAACCGATATCGCCAAGCTAGCCGGGGCGGCCAAGATCCTGTACGATCTCGAGGGTGAGCTTACCCAGGGCGGCGATACCAACACGCGGGCAATCAAGGATATTACTGCCGATATGGGTCGGATACTGGGATCAAGCAGGGGCAAGGGCAGCACCGGAGCTCTTAATGAGACACAGTCTACTCACAAACAGGCTATAACCCCAACAAAGAGCGTGTATCATGGATAGTACGTCGCATAATATCGGTTATGTCAACTCGCTTAATGAGACAGTTGTCGAGCGGGCTAGGCTGGCGCGCGCGCTGGAGTGGTGTCTGGCACGGGCGCAGGCTCGGGCGCGTGAAGAGGGCGTGCCCACCCCCTTGGGGGGCCTTCCTTATAATAAATATCCATCTCCCCCCCCGCCTCTGGCTATGTCGTGTGGCACAGGTGTTGTGTAATGGTTGCTGTATCCTTTGCCGCTGTGAGCCTCTCCGCGCCCCTTGAGCGTCTTACTGCCCTTGTGGTATGGTTGGGTATGGGTTATGGTGGTATTGTGTCTTCTGTGTGTGTTTGTGTGGGTGTGTGTGTTTGATTAAGGCTGCCAAGTGATGAACGGTGGTTTGGTGGTGATATTGTTGAATTAGGGGGTCCGAGCGATGAGTGATGCTGGTGATGTGTTGGTGAACGCGAAGAGTCGCGGTAGTTGGTCTGTTGAGTTTTGTGTGCGGAGCGTGGTTGGTGTTGGTGGTCGTGGCGCGTGCGTGAATGCTGGGTTGAGGTGTGGTGAGTGCTTCAAGTACGGTTGGTGGGTTGAGGGTGGTGGTAATGGGCGTAAGAGCGTTGTGGGAGTGGTGGTGGACGCTCTGAGGGGAGTGTGATTCATGTCGATACTGGTGATCATACCGACGCGTCGTGATTTGGATGCTGAGTTGGCGTACCGGTCGTTTCTGGCTGAGGATGCGATGCGTGCGAAGTGCGGTCATGTGGACATTGTGCGGGTGTTTGATAGAGTGTGTGGGCGTGGATTGGTGCTTGAGCATTTGGGAGATCAGCATAGTCATGTGATGTGGATACCTGATGACGTTGTGGTGTATGATCCTCTGTTGCCTGGGTTGTTGGTACAGAAGGACCCGGCTGCCAGTATAGCCCCTCAGGTGAAGCCTCAGGGTGTTAAGGGTGATTCTGGTGCTGGGTTGGTTGAGGTTAATATTATGTCTGCCTGCTATATCGTCCCTGCCGATGAATACAGGATTGCTGAGTGCTCGCAGCCTAAGATGTATTGCGACATGAGCCTGACGGTGTGGACGCATAATTCGGAGCTGGTTGAGAAGGTTGCTGAGAAATGAAGATATTGAGTATTGGTGCGGGGATGGAGCGTGTTGAGGGTGCGGTGCATTTGGATATGGTTCCGTTGCCTGGTATAGATATTGTGTTGGATTTGGATGTTTTGCCTTGGGGGTTGGGTAGTGGTGTGTGGGACAAGGTTGTTGCGCGTGATGTGCTGGAGCATGTTGATAATGTGGTTGGTGTGTTGGATGAGATCAACCGGGTGCTGAAGGTGGGCGGGGTGTTGGAGTTGCAGGTGCCGTTGTGGAATACGGTGAATGTGGCTATTGATCCTACGCATAGGCGTGGTTTTACTGAGGTTACGTTTGATTACTGGTGTCCTGGTACGATGTTGGGTGATAAGTATTGGTGGTATACTCGGACGGCGTATCGGAAGGTGAGTTGTTGTGTTGAGGATCATGGTGAGTTGGTGATGGTTTTGGAGAAGATTGGTGATAAGCGTGGGTTGGGTGTTGGTGGTGGTGTTGGTCGGGTGAAGATGGGTACTCCGACGCCTGTGGCTACTGAGTGTCCGTCGGTGGTGGTTGATGTGTCGGTAGAAGATCAGAAGACGGCGGAGGTGTGATGGATCAGCCCAAAGGCCAGCAAGTGTGGTTGCCGCTGTTCAATGAGTGGCACAAGTTGATTATGTCTGGTGGTCAGGTGCATCGGTGCGTTGATGGTGCATGGGTGACACTGAGCAATGATGATGCTGGAACGTTCACGCATTTTCGGGAGTTGTACGAGAAGAACCCGTTGCAGTTTTTTTTGCCGCATGGTGGCGGGCTTGATTTCATTAACGATTGGACGAATGGGATATGTATGCTGGTGGCATTAAATCGTGCTGGGAAGGATCAACCTCTTGACGCAACAGTACAAACCCCTCTAGGCCCAAGAAATATGGGCAGCCTAGTGGTTGGGGATATTGTTTTTGGAGGAGACGGAAAGCCTTGCAGTGTTACAGAGATTAGGGACATGGGGGAAGGCCCTGTGTATGAGTTGACTTTTGATGATAGCGTAACCACTGAATGCGGTCCAGGCCATCTGTGGAAGTACCTGCGTCATCACAGGGCATATCTTGGCAAGGTGTGCAAGAAGCGAAAAAACGGAACATACAATCAGTGGGAAGTATTGCCATTAAACGAGATCATTAAACTTGAGTCAAAGCCAAATGCTCGAGGATATATACCACGGTGTGGTGCTTCTGAGTATTCCGAGAAAAGCGTGTATATTCATCCGTATATCATTGGCGTACTTCTTGGAGACGGTTG
>QNDS01000460.1 GCA_003644925.1 Candidatus Fermentibacterota bacterium | reverse complement strand
TGTGCAGAGAAGTATCCCAGCTGCCCGGCCAGTCTGAGATGAGTTCTTCAGCATGTTCTATCCTCATGGCTGGAGGATTTCTCCTGTCATGCTTCATGCGGAAATAATGGCCTGCACGGTCTATCTGCGCAAGCGCCCGGCCCCCGATCGCATGGTAAACAGGCATCAGATCTAAACTGTCCGCAAATTCCAGGCTGCGCAGAACCTGTTCATCGGATAGCAGGGGCTTTGCAACCGTACCGTCAGCATAGCTCCCCGAAACAGCCGCGGTAGATGCTCCAAGGGATCCGTCAAGGAAGAATTTCAGACCATCAAGTCCGGGAAGTACTCCTTCAAGAGATGCGGGTGCTTCTTCAGTGAAGCCCGCATCATTTCCGAAAAGACAGATAGACATTCTTATAGGAGGGGTGTTTTTCAGAAGCACTTCAGTGGTTACCAGTGGTTCGAAGGTACATAATGCGGTAACTCCCGAAGAAAAAGCCAGGTCAGCAGCAATTGAGCATGCCTGGTCCAGAATATGCGATTCCGGTGGGAAGAGGCTTTCAAAATCGAAAACAACGCCTTCTCTGATGATACCTGCCCCATAATCCGCCCCCGGACAATCCGGGGGGAGCAGTTCAAGCATGGCTGAATTCACAAGGGCTTCATGACAGCAGACCCTTCTGAGGAAAACAGGGTGGCGCCCTGTTGCTCTGTCAAGTTCCGCAAGTGAGGGAAGCAGAGGGTTATTCCAGGTACTGTCATCGAATCCGAACCCCCGTAGAATTCGACCGGTTCCTCCCGAATCGATAGAAGAAGAAGCCAGATCGATAAGATCTGTTGAGGATACAGTTTCTGAAAGGTCAATATACTGGCGTTCAAGCCCGCTCCAGCAGAAATGACAGTGCGCGTCTACAAAACCCGGTATTACAAACAGATTCGAATGTGTGCCGGGGGATGGTGTAATATCCGTTATCCTCTCTCCGGATATGGATATTCTCGACGGAGGAAGCACACCGCCTGCAGGGCCAGCCCATAAGCCTCCACAAAGGAAGGATTTCATGAATTCCGATCCTGAAGGTAATGGAACATAAGATCAAGAACTTCGGCTTCAACTTCAAAACTGAAAAATGTGGAAGTACCGCGCCGCTCTACAGCGATAACCCGGCCTCTGATCTCAGCGGTTATAGGTCCTCCGGGAGGTACTGGTCCATCCGCATATTCCCTGACACCTCTGCCGGGATCGGATATTTGCCGGGCTTCGATCTCAGTGAGCTCTCCCCTGTGCCGAAACCAGCGGGTAAGGATTATATAGCTGCCTTCGCTTATGGAGGAAGCAGCCGGAAATCTGACATCGAGAACAACCGGCAAACTCTCATCCTTCTTCTGGAAATTGTAGACGTCAACCCTGTTCCTGCCTCCCTTCTTGGCTTCGTATAGAGCCTGATCAGCAGCTACAAGGAGTTCGCTGCCGGCAACCGAAGGGAAAGTGCTTACGCCGAGAGATATTGTCACAGAGAGCGGGATCTGTAAAGATGCATCATCTTCTCCTGATTCTCTTTCCAGAGGTGAATCGTAAATGCTCCTGCGTATCCTCTCCGCTGCCGCCGAAGCTTCGTCAGAGGATGTGTTCGGCAGAAGGAGTGTGATCTCCTCGCCACCGTATCTGTAAGCCTCGCCGCGGTACTTCACAGCCTCCCGGATAATGCCGCTTACATGCCGCAGAACTCTGTCCCCGGTATCATGACCCCATTTATCATTGAAATTCTTGAAATGATCGATATCTATCATTATTACTGATAGAGGAAGATCTTCCTGCCCCATGATCCGAAGCAATAATGGTAAGCTGCTGTCAAGAGCTTTTCTCGGCGGTATTCCTGTTACCGCGTCCAGTTCTCCCGTCCAGGGAAATTCCAGCTGAAACTCACCGCTGCCCATGAATGACAAATCCAAACCTCCCGTGTTTGCATGAATAATAACAGGATATCGAACAAATGAAAGCACCATAGCCATTATCCGTTACGAATTCTCTACGAGTACCTGTAATGGATCCGGGCTGATATTGACGAGAGCAGAAGAAAAGAACAGACTATTATGTATTTGTTATCACCTGTGGGGGAAAACCATGTTTCGAATTCGCAGCTGCTTATTAACGATACTTTGTGCAGCGCTTCCGGGCATGATATCATGTTCGTGGTCACCGGCACAACAGGAAATCCTTGAACGCTACAACGAAACGGCGGGATACATCGACAGGAACGAATGGGGATCGGCTGCCGCTTCTCTGAGTTCCTCTACTATGCTTCTCCTTGATTCACTGGCGTCTGATCTGCAGACCAGAGGATTGCACGGATACGAATCCGCTCTGGATCTTCTTCCGGTGCTATGTCGGGAGTACATTGACTTCAGTGGAGATGTAACTATGATTTTCATTCAGGGAGATCGGGCGGAAATCACTCTTTCTTCTGTCGAATCACGCAAATACTTCATGATTCTCGAAGGGGATTACTGGAAACTCAGTCTGGAAGGAATATTCAGAAACAGAATCGATGCAGCACTCACGGGTTCGTATGTTCGATTATTATCTGTTACGGATAGTTTGTGATTGGTTAACGTTTGAACCGTGCCGGTTCGGAAAACCGGGAAT
>QNDS01000459.1 GCA_003644925.1 Candidatus Fermentibacterota bacterium | reverse complement strand
TGTGTAAGCACAGCAATGTGTTCAGCTAAGCCGTACTAATGGTCGAGGGCTTATACAATGGTGCGGAGAACTCGATATTTATTCAAAAAAAATACTATTCAATATGTGTACGACTTTAACATGTGAAATATGTTCTTGGTGATTGTAGCGGCAAGGGTACACCTGGTCCCATCCCGAACCCAGAAGTTAAGCTTGCCAGCGCCGATGGTACTTGAGGGGAGGCCCTCTGGGAGAGTTGGTCATTGCCAAGAACATTTTCTTTTAAATTGAAAAGGACCGAATCCCTTTTAGGGACCCGGTCCTTTTTTTTTATTGGAAAGGCTGACCTTTTGATGAACCTATACTGTGCGGATACCAAGTCTAGGGAGGTGAGAATCGAAAAGAACTGTATCCGATGGCCTGAGCCAGCTCCATGGTCTTAATACTTTGTGTTGATGTCTCCAAAGTTGGAATTTGGATCATCTGATCAAGGAGGTCTTTTGGATACCATCTGCCCATTGCCATCACGCCCAATGGCTCTTTGATGGTAGTCAGATCCTCTAGTGGATTTTCTCGCACCAGGATCAAGTCAGCATGCTTGCCAACTTCAATGGTGCCAAAATCTCCATCTCCAGTCATTCTCTCAACCACAATGGCGGCGTTGACTGTACCTGTAACAAGAGCTTCATAAGGGGAGAAACCATTCTCAACCAGGATGCGCAGTTCATCATGGATCGAATAACCCGGGACGATGCCCATGCCCCCGGTACCCGAATCGGTACCCAGCAGCAGCAGGATTCCAGCATCATGCAGGCTCTTCAATACCCAGCGGTCAATACCATACTTTAAAGCACATATACTTTCAACCCCCCGACACTGGACTTGGTGTTTCTCTTCTCCACGCTGGAAGATTTCTAGATATCCTGATTCAAAGAATTTGTTTTCGGGGCGATCCAGGAACGCATCGGCGTGGAACAGTTTTAATTGAATGATGTCATCAACAACCATAGTTGTGCAAACGGGCACCTGTGCAGTTCGCAGCCGAGTGGTAATACCCGCCAGCATTGCGAGGTTTTCCATCTCGAAATCTGTTTGAAGGGTACTCGACGACGGGTCAAACTGCAGTATGAATGACTCGATAAGATAAACTATCCACTCTTCTGGAGGTAATTGTCTGTCTCTGTCAAAGTCAATAAATTCAAACAGCAATTCTTCAACGTGAGCTATTTCATCCATGCCTTCAGCAATTACACCCTCCAACCCAACAGAGTATGGGATATGCCCGGAGGTGTAAAGGTCGAGTGCTTTGGCTGCTGCCACGGCATGATGGAAATCGTCTTTGGATAAATAGGAATACAATTTAAGGAAGTCAAAGCCTAACTCGTAATTCATTTGGACAGTGCCTTCTGGATCTTCCAGTGGACTGGCATAGAGCAATTTCCCAGAAGCGTAAATAGTTGGTCCAACTCTTATCCCCTCACTGATTTCTTCTCTCCATTTGAGGGCATAATCGAGTGGAGATCCATAAGGTGTAAAATCTCTTATGGTAGTGACCCCATTGGCAAGATACAGGTACAGAGGGTGCACTGGCCAAATTTCCGGATCTTCCCAGTCTGCCCGTGTATGCATATGCATATCCGCCAGACCTGGCATCAGGTAAGCGCCATTCCCTTCGATGATTTTCGCATTTTCTGGGATTTGCAAAGTATCTGAATCGCCAATAGCGATAATTTTTGACCCTTTTACCAAGACGGTCTGATTCTCGATGATCCGTTCACTAGTCATAGGGACCAGGTTCACATTTGTGAAGGCAACCACCTCTTCAGATCCCTGGTTGCAGCTTGAAAACAGAGTAGTTACCAAAGCTGCGATCAGCAATAAAAACAGTTTTCTAAAACCCATCAGTATGTCCTTTTCCATTGAAGCAGAGAACTATATTCATAAACTTGAGAGGCCTATTACAGCAGCCCGCTTTATTACCCTTCTTTTCCTTCATCAGGAAGTTGAAATACTTCATCCACTGTTTTGCCAAACACTCTGGCAATCTTAATCGCCAGGATCAATGAAGGCACATATTTCTCCTGCTCAAGGGCGATGATCGTCTGCCGGGTGCAGCCGCATAGTTCGGACAGTTCCTGCTGGGTCATTTCATTATGCTCGAAACGCAGTTTGCGGATATGGTTAGTAACCTTATCTTTAGCCATTGCCGCTCATTTCACTGTGCAATACCAGTGTGGCGACAGCCTGCGCAAGTAGCCCGAAGCAGCCGGTGGCATACGCCAAGAACCACATCCACCCGACGGGAAGGTTGCCGTCAGTTTCATAACCGAGGAACAAGGCGATGCAAACCACATAAACAAAGACCAGCACCGCAACCAGGGCAATCTCATTTGCCTGGCGGGCAATCTCCAGATCTCGCTCGTCCCTGATCAAGGCTTTGTCATTTGCTTTCTCTCGGGTTAGATAGAGCATACTGACGTAGCCGATGAAACCGGCAGCGATTATCACCGCGGCAATCCCCATACGAATCGAGTCGTCTGCAAAGGTAGCTGCACCTCCCCCCAGAAAGAAAACCAATCCGAATGCCGCTGCAACCAGCCCCCAGATACCTAATCCAAAACGTGCTCTTATTTTTGTTTGAGTTATCATTTTTACT
>QNDS01000458.1 GCA_003644925.1 Candidatus Fermentibacterota bacterium | reverse complement strand
TCACCCCTCAGTTCTCTCGCGCCGGTAATTTCAATGAGGGTCTTGCACGGATTGTAGTCGGCGACGAAGCCGGTTTCATAAACGAAACAGGTGAGATCGTTATCACACCTCAGTTCCATATCGCGTGGTGGTTCTCAGAAGGCCTGTCCGCTGTTTCAACTGGTGATAAGTGGGGTTTCATCGATAATACAGGTGAGATCGTAATCGAGCCGCAGTTCGATGCTGCATGGAGCTACCATGAAGGCTTTGCCCCTGTTAAGGTTGGTGATGAGTGGGGTTTCATAAATACAACTGGTGAGATGGTTATAGACCCCCGGTTCCACTTCGCCGGTTCTTTCTTCGAAGGTCTGGCTCCATTTAATACCGGAGATATGTGGGGTTTCATTAACACTGCCGGAGAGATTGTCATCACTCCGGAGTTCGATCGTGCCAACCTTTTCAGTGATGGCATGGCTTCCGTGCAGGTCGATGATAAGTGGGGTTTTATCAATACAGCCGGTGAGGTCGTCATCCCTCCGCAATTCGAACGCGTTTATGAATTTTCCGAAGGTCTCTGTGCTGTTCTAATCGGTGATAAGTGGGGTTTCATCAATGAAACGGGTGAGATCGTCATCCCTCCGCGGTATGAGTATATCGATGCTTCTCAAGGATGGGAATAGAATAATCTATGAGCGTGCATGAAGGTGAGCTGAAGAAAAGACTCACTGTACTTGATGTTTTTTGTGTTGCAACGGGGGCAATGATCAGTTCGGGGCTGTTCATTCTTCCAGGATTAGCTTTCGCCAAAGCGGGTCCGGCGGTTATCATCTCTTACATGATCGCTGGGATATTCTGCATTCCTACCCTCCTGAGCATGGCGGAATTAACTACCGCTATGCCCAAAGCCGGCGGTGACTACTTCTACATCATGCGGGGATTCGGCCCTCTATTAGGAACAATTGCAGGATTTTCAACCTGGTTCTCATTGAGTTTGAAAGGCGCATTCGCGCTTATAGGTATGGGCGCGTATTTAACCATTATCACCCCAATACCAATTGAAATAATCGCCCTGATCTGCTGCATCTTCTTTGTTGCTCTGAATCTGCTTGGCGTAAAGGAAGCGGGCAGATTCCAGGTATTCTTAGTCATAGGGCTGCTTGGAATCCTTCTGATCTACGTTATCTGGGGCTCGGGGACAGTCAACCTGCAGCACTTCACACCACTGTTTGCAAAGGGGATAGGACCGGTATTCGCTACTGCAAGTTTTGTATTTATCTCGTACGGAGGGTTGACCAAGGTTGCCGCCCTGGCTGAGGAGACAAAGAATCCGGGGAAAAATCTTCCATTAGGCATGTTCTTCTCCCTTATTGTCACCTCTGTTTTCTATGCACTGGTAATTTTCGTAACTATAGGTGTTATGAATCCTGAAATTCTTGGAAGCAGCCTTACTCCAATTTCTGATGGAGCAGGAGTATTCGGTGGAAACGCCCTGAAAATAGTGATCAGCATCGGGGCATTTCTGGCATTTATTTCTACAGCTAATTCTGGTATCATGACCGCTTCTCGATATCCACTGGGAATGAGCAGAGATAAACTACTACCGTTCAAATTCCAGAAGCTGAGCCTGAAATTTCAGACTCCTTACGTTTCCATTCTGTTAACCGGACTATTTATGGTCACGGTTATTGTTTTTCTGAAACTGGAGTTACTGGTTAAGGTTGCTTCCAGCATCCTTATACTGCTCTATATTTTTGCGAATCTAACTCTGATTCTATTCAGAGAGAGTAAAATTCTCAGTTACAAACCCAAGTTCCGCTCCCCTCTTTACCCGTATATGCAGATTATCGGAATATTCGGCGGGCTCTTTCTATTGATTGAAATGGGCACATTCATCGTTTTTCTGACCATGTTATTCCTTTTATCAGGATTCTTCTGGTACAGGTTCTACGCTCAGAAAAGAACCACTCAGGATTCTGCCCTGATCTACGTTCTGGAGAGGCTTGTTTCCAGAGATAAGGATCTGACCTCGGATAATCTTCTTACCGAACTGCGGGATATTGTTATAAAAAGAGATGATCTCACGAAAGATAGATTTCATAAACTCATTGAGGAATCTATGGTTCTGGATATCGAGAAGGTTGAAGAAATGGATGATTTCTTCAGAGATATATCGAACCTGATGGCCGGGGAGCTGCATTCAGAACCGCAGGATATTTACGAAAAATTCGTAGAGAGGGAGATTGAATCCAGCACTGTTCTGCGGAGAGGAATGGCAATTCCTCATATCTGCATGAAGGGCGTTAAAGACGTTAAAGCTCTTATAGTAAGATCTAAACCGGGAGTAATCTTCCCCAATGATGAAGTGGTGCATATTCTCTTTGTTCTAATAGGCTCATCCGGAGAGCGGATTCTGCATCTGAAGATCCTGGCAGCTATTGCTGAAATTATGCAGAATCCTGATTTTGACAGAAACTGGCTGGCAGCTGGCAGCAAAGACGATCTGAAGAATCTGATTCTCCTTGCTGAGCGGAGAAGAAGCGATTAACAAATAGAAGTAATTAGCAGAACTCAGATGTATCAGATTGACATCATTTGATTTCTGTAAAACCTGGCTGCTGGTACAAAGAACATGCAGTTACTGCTGATGATCTGAGAAT
>QNDS01000457.1 GCA_003644925.1 Candidatus Fermentibacterota bacterium | reverse complement strand
TCGATGGCAGCACTCACAATCTCATTACGACAATTGAACAGGGCGGGACCAGTGGATGGGGTCTTCGTGATCTTTGCAGTGACGGTACTTATATGTTCGGCAGCGAGGATAACGTGGTTGATATTTACGATATCGCATCCTACACATTTGTCGGATCCTACTCATGCTTTGCCACCTCCCCCAATCGCGCACAGGCTTGGGATGGAACCTATTTCTATACCGGCAGTTTTGCTGCTGAAATCTATCAGGTAACATGGGACGGTGTTTTCGGCAGTACAGCATCATTCACCCTCTGGTCATCAGCAATATCGAACGATGGTACGTACGGTGCTGCCTGGGATGCATACAACGATTGTCTCTGGGTATCCACAGCCGCTTCTGACAACAAACTCTATCAGATTGATAGCGGCGGCACTCTGATAGCCGAACACACCTACAATATTCTAATGGCCGGCGGCTCCACCATGGGAAGCTACAGTGGCTCAGCCGATGAGCAGTTGTGGGTTCTCGAGCAGGGCTCTCCTGATGCTCTGCACTGCTATGAAACCGGTCCCCTTGCTCTTGAGCAGCATTCATGGGGCGGTATCAAAGTTCTGTTCTAAAGATTCTTGTGTTAAATCGGGGAGGATCTTCGGATCCTCCCTTTCGTTAATTCCATTATCATGACAGGGATGATCGATCTGAAGCAATTACAACTGACCGGAATTCTGGTGGTGTTTGCCTTTGCAGTTTCTTCTTTATCATGTGGAGATCCATCAAAAGCTGATACCTGGCTTATCTCAATGGATCAAAGCACGATATCCGTAGCCGATGCGGGAAACACGTGGCTGGAACTTTCAGCTGAGCAGCAGGATTTCTTCATTCAGCGCGGTGACCACGTTAACGATTTCATAGTCTCACTCGCCAGAAAGGAAATGATCATAAGGGAGATTCTCCGGCTGAATTACCTCCAGAAACCTGATATCCTCGCTCTCGGTAATGCCCGGATACGCATGAAGGCTTCTCAGCTGGCCCGTGACAGTATTTTCGCTGATGCGGAAGAATCCATAACAGCTGAAGACATTATTTTCTTCAGGGATCATATGGGCAGGACGGTCTGGTATACGTCTTCGTCCGGGGCTTTCGATGAGATGAGCTGCGGTCCCTCTCATCTTCCGGAACTGCCGCGTGAACTCGTATTTCATCTTGATTCGATGAATCCGGGAGACGCACTGCCTCTTTCAGATGGAACGCTGATAAGATTCGATTCACTTGTCGTATCCGATCCAGATTTGATCAGCGAAACTCTGGCGGATTCGGAGAGAGTAACTGATTTTGCCGTTCAGAGGTTATCTGCCGCATGGGGGAAGGCTGATCTGCATAGAATTGCCGATTCTGTCCTTTCCGGAGTAGAGCCGGGAATCAGTGATGCAGCCGTCAATGATCTTGTTCTTTACTATTCCCTGGGTGAGGAGTTCATTCCTGATGATTCGATCGTTGTCTCACCTCATATAGTTATGACAAGCCTGGATATCGAATATGAGATCGAATACCAGAGCGACTTCATGCCGGTTAAACCCTCCGATCCTGTATGGCTGGTCTGGTTTATCGATACCACTCTTCTGAATCATGCTCTGGAACAGTATTTCGCGACAGTTTATCCGGGTACGTATGCGGACCTGCTGGGGGAGAGAGATGAATGGATGATGGGAATAGCTTCGGATAAACTTGTCGAGGACGAGGTATACAGCTTCATCAGTATTACCCCGGAACTTCTGCGGGATGAATTCGACAGTCTGAATGAGGTTCCTATCATCCCGGAGAGAAGAAGTATTCAGTGTGTACAGGTTCAGAGTGACGATATAGCAGTATATGAAACCGCAATATCTGATGGAAGCAGTGTTGATTCAGTTATTTCCCGCTTTGATTTCTGGATGAACCTGTCTAAGGATGACCCGCCTTCAAACATCACACGGCCACTTCTCAGAGAAGAAGTACCCGGATTCAGAGGAGATGATGTCTTCTCTCTGGCCCCCTTCGATACCTTGACATGGTCAAGTCTGTCACCGATTTATGAAGATCAGATGTATATTGCTTTGCGGCTTGTGAAGGTATTCCCTTCCCACTTAGCAACTTACGAGGACATTGAAGCGGACCTTTATCAGATAATCAATTCAAGATTTGCAGAAGAACGTACACTCGCCTGGCTCGAAGAACTCGCCCGGAGATACTCTCTTTCCATCAACATGGATGTTCTGCAATCCCTGCCATCCGATCCGGAGTTATGGATAACTGATTAACGACCTGGTTTCATCATCATCAGCTAGCCTTCCCAGACCTTGTTTTGTAGATTCATTACTTGATTTATATCTGCCTGTGAGTGCTGTTCCGCGGTTACGGTCAGCTGATCATGCAGGCGACGCGGGAAGGTGATATGCCCTTTGATGTAGTACTGAGATCAGGATTCAAGGATTACGACAGAGCCGCATTGATCGACAACCTAGGTGAAATGGTTGATCTGGCAGGAGGCTGGCCCCGTTCAGTTGTACCGGGCGCCAGAGTTCTTCTGAAAGTTAACATGCTATCCGCAAAATCCCCGGAGAGGGCGATAACAACGCACCCAGAAGTTGTAGCCGCAGCAGCTGTGCTTCTTAAGAGGGAGGGCTGC
>QNDS01000456.1 GCA_003644925.1 Candidatus Fermentibacterota bacterium | reverse complement strand
CCCCATATAGGCTGCTGGCTGAATTTCTTTGCCGATCATATGAACTGGTACAATACCATGGATGACTACAGGTCAGACAAGGAGTCCATCCTGCGGCACCAGAACCCCGATGACGTCATTGTTCTGCCTTTTGACGACCCGATTCTCTCGTTGATCCCCGGCAGTTCTGGAAGGTATTATTTCTCCTCGATTCACGCTTTGCATGATAACACTAAAGGTACATTTCTGGAGGACGGCTGGCTGATCTGGAGAGATTCCGAAGAGGTTAGACTAATTCGTACTGATGTCCTTCCCGAGCACATGGCAGTACCAGTCCATCTCGATCTCATTCCACCAGCGGTATGCTGTGCCATTGCAGCGGGCGCAGATCCTGCGAGCATTCCAAGGGGTTTGGGCACCTTTCCCGGCATACCACATAGATACCAGTTCGCCGGCAGATTAGGAAGAATCCGCTTCATCAACGATTCAGCCGCCACAACACCTGATTCGGTGATCAAGGCTATCATGAACCTGGGCAGTGGGAAGCTCGTTCTCATCGCTGGAGGTGGAGGGCACAAGAACCTGGATTATCGACCACTCGCGTCACTTATCAGAGCAAGGATTCACTACGTGATCCTCTTCAGAGATGATCCCGCATCAACAAGGCTTAGAAACGCATTGAACGGGATGGATGAAGATCGACTCAGAACAGCAGGGGATATGCATGAAGCCGTTGAAATCGGAATCAGTTGTCTCGACCCAAGCAGTGACGGGATCCTGCTTCTCTCTCCCGGATGCAGTGGAGCTCCTCTGTTTGTCGATCTATTCCAGAGGGGGAAACAGTTCATCTCCTGCATAAGAGCCTCAGCGGGCTCTGAAAGGGTTTGATGCCACGCCCCCTTGAAGCCCTGGCAGCCTTTGCTCTTATTATTATCACATTACCTCTCACTCTTGTAACTTTGCTTATCTCCTCGATTTTCATCGGTTTTCCACCATTTTACAATTCCATCCGCACCGGGCGGTATGGTTCGGAGTACACCCATTGGAAGATCAGATCCATGAAGAGAGGGAGGGAAACAGGCCGTGTATTTTTCGAGGCTCACAGGATCAATCGCTGGGGAAGGCTTCTGCGTCGATTACATCTGGATGAACTCCCTGAGCTCTTTCTTATACTCGCAGGCAGGATGAGCTTCGTGGGCCCGAGGCCGCTGCCAGCCTTTCTTATGAGGGGGTTGGATACCTCGATCCGCGAGACAGTCAGGCCGGGCTGGACCGGTCTCGCCCAGTTATGCCTTCTCAGGAAGGGTAAGCTGGACAAGAGATTGCAGATAAGGCTTGACTCCTATTATGTGAGTCGGCGCAGTACCAGCTATGACCTTAAAATCCTTATGGCTACACTTCTGGGAGTCTTCAGATCCAGGGCAATGAATCTCGACGCTGAGGGATCGGCGGATCGGATAGCCTTCACGAACTCCTCCTCACCCATGAAGCCAGAATCCTAGCCTCTTGATGAGGAATTATTTTCTCATATATTTGTAAAAATAGAAGCGTTGAAATGCTTCGACGCTAGTACCCTGTCAGGTATTAAGTGTCGATATATTGCGCCGCTATTCTGAGTTCCTGCAAGGCACTGATAAATGCGCATAGCAGTTTGCTATGTAATTGAATCAGTAACGCAGCAGGGGCTCTGAAGAGCCAGCAGGATGCGGCAGGTAATGCCTGACAGCGTACTAACATGAAAAGGATATATGATGAAATACTTTCTTTTTGTACTGGTCATAGCCGTAGTTGCTTTTGCGGATAATGACGATTGTACAGATATAAGTTCCGGTGCCGGCTCATACCCGTCGGATGGTGACGATATTTCTACGACAGTGATCAACGAGTGGGAGATTTTTGTGTGTGCACTTGGCATGGATTTTTTCGACCTGGGCACCAGATCCTATTTCTATGTTATTGATAATAATACCAAC
This sequence comes from Candidatus Fermentibacterota bacterium, assembly GCA_003644925.1. Classification (GTDB taxonomy): domain Bacteria; phylum Fermentibacterota; class Fermentibacteria; order Fermentibacterales; family JCC-6; genus Aegiribacteria. Next base: position 697 of record QNDS01000456.1, on the reverse strand, counting down.
TTACTTGTGTTGTTCAATGGAGGCGCCGGATGCATACCACTTGACTCATATAATCTGGACGCTGCCAATGGATCTGGTTTCGGTGTAGCCTGGAACTTCGACGGTTCAGAAGATACATTTTACACAGATGACTCTGAGAACGCCAGTCTATTCTTCACTGATGATAACGGATCAACCTGGAGCACAGCGTCAAACCCGGCTGGAATTCAGGGAAGAGGCATGGACTTCGACGGAACTGATTACTGGACAACCAATGGAAATGGCGGTGGAGTGTGGCGATTCCTGCCAGGCGTCGGGCAACAGAACATCGCCACTCCCGAACTCCCCACTACGCCCAGCGGACTTACAGTTTTTCCGTATCAAAGCAATCTCGGTATAGCGGTAACCTGCTACCAAACGTTCAGTATCTATTTCTACGTGTGGGACAGCTCTACAATGACCTTCCTGGGATCAGCTCCCTGCCCTGTTTCAGGGCTAACTAAATCCTACGGTCTTGCTTATACTGGAACGACTGAAACCTTTTTCTGGACCTACCAGGATGGCTCAGGTAATTATCACTTAGCTGAATTCTCCATGTCCACTAATGCACTTGAGCATTCAAGCTGGGGAGCTATTAAAGGCAGCTTCTAAGTCAGTCTGAAGAATCTGTACTGCAGGGGAGGAGTAATGCTTCTCCCTTTTTCGTTGATTTGACATT
>QNDS01000455.1 GCA_003644925.1 Candidatus Fermentibacterota bacterium | reverse complement strand
TACAGGGTACCGGTTTCTCCGAGGCCGCAGTTCTGGAGATATTCGATATCATGGGCAGGAAAGTGTATGCCGCTTCATTCAGCGGTTCCCTTACGTGGGGCGGATTCGATATGAGCGGTAACCAGATTCCATCAGGAACCTACACTGTTTTAGTTCAGGACGAACTTTCGGGAGGAGCAACCCTCAGATTGTTACGCCTGTAGATAGTTATTATCATTCTGCTGATCTAATTTAAGAACCACTCCGGCTTTTGAAGGCCGGGGTGGTACTTAGCATATGCTCCTGAAACTGGATTGCTGATAGGGATGAGATACTTATCCGAATTGAATAATTCTATTCTTGACTATATTGATGTTTTTAAGTAAATTCCTACATGAAAGGAAGGTGATTATGAAAATTATTTTGTTACTTGTATTACCGTTCATAGTTGCGGTCTGTCTGGCGGATCCGGTTCTGGATCTAACACTTACTGCTCCCGACGGCAATATTACCGGTCTTGGTTACGGTGGGGGATATCTCTGGGCGCTCGACAAGACCTCCAAGACTGTTTACAAGCTGGATCCACTTACTGGTTCAATTGAGCATTCCTGGGTCTGCACGCAGACAGGTTCGAAAATTCCCACAGGCCTTACATATATGAGTGGTTACATATATGTGTGCGCAGGCACTTCAAGCGGTACATCTGCCTACGGTTACATGTACAACTCAACCGGAGGATACATCAAAAACTTTTCAATAGACTGTTGAGGAAGCGATTTAGACCAGAAGGTTTCTGGTCTTGCTTCTAATTCAAGTTATCTGTTCGGTGCTGGTGTTGATAGTCCGACAATGAAGGAAACCGTTGAGAAATACAGTGGTGGTGGTAGTATTATGACGGGACCCTATCTCTTCAGATCCCTGGGGCTTCCGATATTCTATGATATCGGCTATATGGCGGGAAACATCTGGTACGCATGCGGTAATTCAACTGCACCTGTTAAAGCTTTCAGCACGTCAGGTGTACTTGTGGATAGCATCTCAGACAGCGTCATTCCTTCTGCCCAGGGTCTCTGCTTCGAGAATGATCAGTTCCTCTGGGCCAGCAATATCTATACCGACGAGCTTTACAGAATAAACCTTGACCCTACCGGGATCGAGGAAGAAGAGATTCAGAATACGCTTTCACTGGTGTCCAGCAACAACCCATTCACCTCATCAGTGACCGTTCAGGGTACCGGTTTCTCCGAAGCTGCTGTTCTGGAGATATTCGATATCATGGGCAGGAAAGTGTATACAGCTTCATTCAATGATTCCCACATATGGGACGGACTCGATATGAACGGTAACCAGGTTCCATCAGGAACCTACACCGCTTTCGTTCGTGACGAACTTTCGGAAGGAGTATCTCTCCGATTGCTTCGTCTGTAGGATCATTAATAACCATATCCTGCTGCATTTCTACAAAGACTGCCCCGGTCTCCTAAGGCCGGGGCGGTTGTCTAACTCGGGAGAGAGAATATTATGAAACTGAATATGTCCTATCTTTTACTTGCGGGTGTATGTCTTATAATGTCAGCGGGTTGTGGGTCAGGTGACGGATCAGGCTCTGAAGTAACGGTGAAGAGTGGAGAAGACACGTTAATCGCTCCGCCAGACAGCATAATTATGGTATCGGATACGATCTCAGCAGATCTCCTCACCGATTATGGTATAGTAACTGTTGATGATATTGATGCAACAAGTAATGGTCGAATAGCGCTTCTTGATGGAGCAACTGCAACTGTTACTGTTATCGAAGATTCCGGTGAACTTATTGCCCGATGCGGAGGCTCTGGCAGTGGTCCGGGTGAATTTCAGTGGCCCTCCGCAATTTCCATCTCAAACAGTGGTTCAGTTGCGGTTTCAGATATCATGGCTGGAATCGTGAGAATACTGGAGCCTGACCTTGTTTCTTATGTTGATCTGGCGGGATTCATGATGGCAAACCCAGGTGTCATGCATTTGAACCCTGATGGCGGTTTTGCTGGAATGAGAATGGTTTTCCGCGCAGAGGACGGGAATACTGTAATCGGACTCCAGACGGCCCTGTGGCCTCCAGATGTTTCAGAATCCGCAGTGATCTATCAAGAGGATTTAAAGCTATTCAGCCCCAGCGATTTCGGCCGGTCAGTAATCACTCCGTATCCAATGGCCTGTGATTCGACAGGAGTTGTATTTACAGCAGATGTTTCCTGCGAGCAGTATACACTTTATTCCTTCATGCCGGACGGGACCCTGCTCTGGTCTATAGAATATCCATTCGAGCGCACTGCTAAGACTGAACTTGAAATACTTACCGAGGAAGATATGGTTGAAAGACGTATGGAGCAGACAACTCATCAGGCTGATTACACTGCGGATCCCTTTCATTATGCAGTTTCCTCGCTTGCCTTAGACCCTCTGGGAAGGCTGTGGGCAGAAAGACCAGGAGCGGAAACCACATTTTTCGATATTTTCGACAGCGAGACTGGTCAGCTTCTTTTCACTGCATCTACGGAAATAAACCTTGATTTTACCAGATTGGAAGTAACCAGAGGAGGCATCCTGGGAGTTACGGCAGGAGAGACTCCATCCCTTGTGAGGCTGCGTTGCCAGGGTCGGACATAACAACGTACACTTGTTATGAAATTGCG
>QNDS01000454.1 GCA_003644925.1 Candidatus Fermentibacterota bacterium | reverse complement strand
GTTCCTTCAGAATCAGCATTGAGCATTCGGTTTGGACCGCATACTTCGGAGATACACCTGTCCTCAGGCTTCTTGTTGCGCTTAGCGGAGGTATTGTGATGGGTTTCGGTTCCAGATGGGCAGGTGGATGTACCAGCGGCCATGGAATAAGCGGAACACTCCAATGGGCTCTGAGCAGCTGGATAGCAGCTATATGCTTCTTCGCAGGCGGGATTATCACCGCGCTTTTCATATTCGAAGTGCTGGCAGGAGGCGCGTCATGACCCTTGATGAACTTCACAGGAAAAAGGGTTTGCAGTTCACTATTGCTCTGCTCTGCGGGGTTGCATTCGGTTTTCTGCTTCAAAAGGGTGGAGTCACCGATTACAATGTAATAATCGGTCAACTTCTCCTGAAGGATTTCACGGTTCTCAAGGTAATGCTTTCAGCCGTTATTACCGGTTCGCTTGGAATTTATGCTCTTAAAAGCGCCAGCCTCGTCAAGCTTCATCCAAAACCCGGATCTCTCGGATCCTCAGCCGTTGGCGGCCTTATCTTCGGCTTCGGATTCGCGACCCTGGGCTACTGCCCCGGGACGGTCTCGGGAGCCGTTGGGACAGGTGCCCTGGATGCTCTGCTGGGAGGTGTAGTGGGCATTCTGATTGGATCGGGCGTGTACGCTGCTCTCTACCCCAGACTTAGAAGTGGTATTCTTAAGAAGGGCGATTTCGGAACGAAGACCATCCCGGAGGCCCTGAATGTTAATCCGTGGCTGGTAGTTATTCCTGGTTGTATGATCATTGCGACTATACTCCTTATTCTTGAAAACGCTGGATTATGAATGGAGAAATCATGAAGCCTTTCCGCACCGAGACCGCGAATTATACCTTGTATGGGGTGCTGTTCGGGTTCATGTTTCCTGTGGTGGCTACCCTCATTGATAGTTTCAGGATCTTCGGCTCCATTGATTTCGCTTCCATTGCGCATGTTCAGTCGACTAACCAGCTCCTCTGGATAATCGATTCTGCGCCTTTCTTTCTCGGGATATTCGCCAGATTGGGTGGCGTCAGGCAGGACAGGGTTAACGAATACTCCAGTAACCTTGAGCGTGAGGTTACGGAGAAGACCAGGGATCTTCTAAAAGCCAACGATGACCTCGAAAAGGCAGCCGAGGTATCCAGACAGCTCGCGGAGAAAGCCGAAGCGGCCAACCATGCCAAGAGCATGTTCCTCTCCAGTATGAGCCATGAAATACGTACACCGATGAACGGTGTTCTCGGGATGACCGGTCTTCTTTTGGATACCGATCTAGACCGCGAACAGAGGGACTTTGCCAAAACGGTTTCCCGGAGTGCTGAGGCTCTTCTGGGGATAATCAACGATATCCTGGATTTTTCTAAGATCGAGGCCGGCAAGCTTGATATGGAGATCATTGATTTCGATCTTCGCATCACCCTTGAGGATCTGAGCGATCTTGTTGCCCTTAGAGCTTACGACAAAGGTCTGGAGTACGGATGCATCATCGACTACCAGGTTCCCTCGTTCCTGGTGGGAGACCCGCACAGAATAAGACAGATACTGATCAACCTTCTCGGGAATGCAATCAAGTTCACCGATGAGGGGGAGGTTTCTCTCAGGGTTACCCTTCTCGAAGAGGACGATTCCAGAGCGATGCTGCGTTTCGCTGTTACGGATTCAGGTATAGGAATACCGGAGGATCGCCGGGAGAGCATCTTCGAATCTTTCACTCAAGCAGACGGATCCACTACACGGAAGTATGGTGGTACCGGGCTTGGTCTGACTATCTGCAGACAGCTTGCTGAATTAATGCAGGGGGAGATAGGGGTTGATAGTGTTGATGGAGAGGGATCCACTTTCTGGTTTACTGCGGAGTTCAAAAAGCAACCCGAAGATGAAGTGGTAAGACTCGTTATCCCGGAAAGCATTAAGGGCACCAGAGTATTGATCGTAGATGATAATGATACAAATCGTTTCGTACTCAGGGAGATGCTTCAGTCTATGGAGTGTCCGTATGGAGAGGTTGCAAATGGCTTTGATGCCCTGGTTGAGTTTCGCCAGGCATTCGAAAGGGGCGAACCCTATGAGATAGCTATGCTGGACATGCAGATGCCCGGTATGGATGGCGCAACGCTCGGTACAAAGATCAAAGAGGACCCTGTGCTGGCAGACACAATACTGGTGTTGATTACTTCAATCGGACAGAAAGGACATGCTGCGATTATGGAGAAGATAGGTTTCGCAGCCTATCTTACCAAGCCTTTGAAGCAGTCACTCCTGTTTGACTGCATGAAGGTTATCAAAGGCATTCAGGCCGATCCGCTGCATAGAGAGAGTGCAAAAATACTGACCCGGTATTCCATCTCGGAGGAGAGGAAGAAGAGTATCAGGATCCTTCTTGCAGAGGATAATCCGGTAAATCAGAAACTGGCGCTGATTATTCTGCGGAAAGCCGGCTTTGCAGCAGATACAGCTGAGAACGGCAGGGAGGCGGTCGATGCGCTGGAAGCGAAGGCTTATGACCTTGTGCTTATGGATGTACAGATGCCGCAGATGGATGGATTTGAAGCCACTGCTCTGATCCGGGCAAGTGTTTCCGAGCGGGTATCCCATACGCCAGTTATAGCCATGACCGCTCATGCAATGAAGGAGGACCGGGATAGGT
>QNDS01000453.1 GCA_003644925.1 Candidatus Fermentibacterota bacterium | reverse complement strand
TTTACCCCGAGAGGCGACGCAGTTCGAATCATATCGGCGCGCAGATCGAGACGAAAAGAGATTGAGTTTTATGAAAGCTGAAGAGTTCGACAGGATTTTCGACGAGGGTGAAGAGGACATCATTGATTTCCTGGATTTGTCCAGCGCCACCCGCCCCAACCAGCAAATGAAGCGCGTAAACGTGGACTTTCCGGTGTGGATGGTCAACCAAATGGATGCCGAAGCAAAACGACTGGGCGTAACCCGCCAGTCCATAATCAAATTCTGGATTGCTGAGCGCTTGGAGCGTGTAGGTAATAATTGATCGATGTCTAAGTTTTTTGATCTGAAAAGATCGAGTTGACTGCTCCTTTTATCCGTTGCCTGAGCTACTAGTCGCATTCAGCGCAGACTGAGGCACTCCACCATTTCGATTGGCCCCTTCCCTTTCACGTCTATGGCCCCAAGGTTTCGCCCACGAAAGATGTGCTCGAGATGAAGCCAGGCTTCATGGGTCACGACGACCGTTCCGGTACTGCCGTAGCCGGTCATGCGGGCGGCAAGATTCACGGTATCGCCCCAAACGTCATACTGGTATTTTTGCTTTCCGACCATGCCGGCAACCACAAACCCGACATTGACACCAACACGGACTTCCCATTTTGGGCCCGTGTCCCGTGCTGCAGCTATCATATCCAGCCCTGCTCGTACACAGGAAATGAGCGGCTCCGAATTGGGCATCAGCAAACCCCCAGTAGCCATGTACTCGTCGCCAATTGTCTTGATCTTTTCCATCTCATACCGTACCGAGATATCCTCGAAAGCTTCGATCAGGCCGTCCAGGTGACCGACAACCTCATCAGCGGGGTGATGGCTGCAGAAGTTGGTAAACCCGACAATGTCGCAAAAAAGTATGGCGACGTCTTCATAGGCCCTGGGCACCACTCGTCCGGTAGTTTTCAATTCACGGGCGGCGGCGAACGGCAAAATAACTTCCAGCAATCGATTTGATTTCTCTTTCTCTTCCCGAATCTGTTCCATGAAGCGGGCCTGCTTGTCCCTGTTCTTCTTGCGCTCAAGGCAGGCGCCCAGCCGGGCCCTCAAGAGGACCGGGTTGAATGGTTTGGGAAGATAGTCCTCGGCCCCAAGCTCAATACAGCGGGCAATACTGTCGATGTCATCGATGCTCGAGATGACAATGATCGGAATATCACGCAGGCGCATGTCTAGCTTGACCTGCTCCAGGACCTCGTACCCGTTAAGCTCCGGCATCTCTATGTCCAGCAACACGAGGTCAAAAGAATTCTGGAGCATTAACTCCAGCGCGACCCTGCCATTTTCTGCGAAGCTGATATTCTCATATCCTTCATGGCGTAGCTGGCGCTCGATAAACTTCCTGTTGAACGCCTCGTCATCAACCACCAATAGTTCGACTTTCTGAATTGCCACCGTTTTTCCTCCTGCCATTCTTTATATCTTTCGGGCTATCCAGGCTTGCACTTCATCCATGCAGTCCTTCAGCCTGGGCATCTTAGCCTCAATTTCGTTCCAGTTCCCACCCTTTCCAGCTCGCTCGAGCGTGAGGCACAGATCCGCCAATTCTGTCGCGCCAACTGCGCGTGCTGATGATTTAAGCTTGTGCGCTGCTGTGCCAACATTGTCAGGCGAATGTGCGTCGAAAGCGGATTGAATTTCTGCCACATTGTCGCGAGCCGGCTGGATGAAATCTCCCAGGATTTCGTTAATGGTGACCGGGTCATCACCAAATACTTTGATCAGTGCGCCTGGATCAATTGGACCTTCTGCGTCGCCGGAACCGGACTCCGGGGATTCAGTATTCAGTGATTCGTGCACGGACTGAGCGGCCTGGGGATGTAACTTTAGCGTTGGTTTTGGGAGCCATTTCTTTAACACGGCCTGGAGCTTTGGCATTTCGAGCGGCTTGGCCAGGAAGTCATCCATTCCAGAGTCGTAACAACGTTTGACTTCTGCCTCCAGCGTGCTGGCCGTAATGGCGATGATCGGAAAGCGTGGTTTTGTGTCACCCTCCTCTGCGCGGATGGTCTTTGTCAATTCGAACCCATCCATCGTGGGCATGTGACAGTCGGTCAGCAGAGCAGCAAACCGGCCCGTTTTCCAGGCTTTCAGAGCTTCGGCCCCATTCTCCGAAAATTCGGCGGCGTAACCCAGAAGACGAATCTGTCGCCCGATGACATCCTGGTTGGTCAAATTATCCTCAGCGATGAGTATCAGCGTGCCTTCTTTCTCTGCCTCTTCGACCGACACTGGCTGCTGAGCTGGCATCTCAAACTCCGAGTGATCGTATGCGATCTCCGGACTCATTCTACCCACGGCAGCCGCTACCGCGCGGAGGAGTCCGGCGCGTTGCAGCGGATCTGCGCCCAAAAACACGGTGTTCAGGATTTTTGGCCGTTCTGAATATGAGCGTGAAGCGGTCATCAACACCAATGGCATCGCGGCGAATTGGGAGTTGCGCCGTAAGTCTTGCGCAAGTTCAAGTTGCTGGGCCAGCGACCAGGTTGGACCAATTAGAAGCAGATCGTAGGGCGATCCACAATCCATGGCGGCGCGCGCAAGGGTTTTGACCTCAAGGAGGTCATCAGCAGGTGTTACGATTGCATCCCAATGGTTCAGGTATTGCGCAGTCAATTCTCGCTCGTCA
>QNDS01000452.1 GCA_003644925.1 Candidatus Fermentibacterota bacterium | reverse complement strand
TGGAGCGATCGCTCAGCGATAAGTACTGGCTGAACATCAGTGATCCGGACTTCTCATTCGGCGGCGTAATCGAACACACCAACCTGGTACCGAAGCGACGCTACGGCACACACCTGGTCTATCTCTTCAGTTATGTCCCGGCAGAGCACGAGATCTACAACCTCTCCGACAAGGCGCTCTTCGAACGCTACTATGCCGACCTGAAACGGATATTCCCCTCGATCAAGAAGAATGACATCAGAAAATACCACGTCAACCGGGCGACGCACGCCAACCCAGTCTTCGAGACGCCATTCTTACCTAAGATGCCGAAACAAGAGACTCCAGTGTCAGGTCTCTATTTGCTCGACATGACACAGATATACCCGCAGGACCGGAACGTCAGCCACTCGATAGCGCTGGCGAAGGAGTTCGTGGAGGAGAATCTGTGAACCGGACATTGCTGCTGATACTCATCTTGTCGTCGATCCTGCATCTCAGTTTCATCCTCGTGTCCCAACCTTTCATGGAGCGTAACTTCGACGCGGAATCATGGCTCGTCTGCGGCGGCGCGGTCGCCGAAGGCAACAATGTCTATATCACAGGGGAGGCACGTTGCAACTACCCACCTCTTTGGTATTACCTGATCGCGCCATGGATATTCCTCTTGGGAAAGACCTACGCAACGATGATCCCTATCAAGATAATGCTCACAGCCTTTAACCTATTGATGTCGGTCGTGCTCTATCATCTCGCCGCTTACAAGCTCAGTGAACGCGCCGCCCTGACCATCGCAGGGGTCTACGCATTCCATCCGATAAGCGTTTATATCGCGGCGATCCACGGCCAGATCGATGGAATCGCCATCTTCTTCGTCATGCTCACAATCTACCTGTTAGTTCGCTATAGCAGAGAGAACGACCAACGGTTGCTCGACCTCGCGGCGCTCAGCATCGGTCTCGGCGCGGCGCTCAAGATATTTCCCATCTTTCTACTCCCTTTCCTGCTCTTCAGGAAAGAGGTGACGAAGAAGATAAGATTCTTTCTCTTGGCAGGCGTTCCGGGAGCGCTCGTCTTTCTACCTTACATCTTCTCAATAGAGAGTCTCATCGCGATCAAGACCTATGTGTTGGGCTACGGTGGCGGCTTTGCCGGTTGGGGCTTCGCGCTCCTCCTGCGCGTCTTCCTGCCTGAAAACATCTTAATCGTTATCAGCGCTTGGCTGAAACCGCTGGCGACACCGATTGCCCTCGCTGCGGTGGTGGTCGTCGGCTGGCTCGCGCGAAAACAGGAGCTGTTGGTCGGGGCAACCGCGGTCTTTGTTGCGCTCTTCATATTCCTGCAGAACTGGGCGGCCCAATACGTGATATGGCTACTCCCTTTCGCGGTCATGGCACCCCATTGGCCATCCATCGCTCACCAGGTCTCGTCGACCCTGGCGGCAGCCTTCTGGGCCGGGAGCAACATAGTCAAGGTGATAACGGTTCTCGGCCTGACCACATCATTCTTGCTAGGTCTCAGCTCCATTTTCCGGATAGTTACTTGGGTGACTGTCATCATCTGGGGATGCTATCTCATCAGCCCCAGATTGCGCCGGTTTCTCGAAAAAGCTTTATAAGCCCCGGCAGGCTTCATCCTTCATGCGACGAGCATCGAAAGGCGCAAAGAACTACGCCCAATCCGCGTTCAATAGCGCCATTATCATCTTCATCGCAGCTTCGCTCGGAACCATATTCGGTTATCTCTTCCGGCTCGTCCTCGCAAGGAACCTGACCCAAGAGGAGTTCGGGCTCTTCTACGCGGTCCTGGCCTTCTTCAGCCTCTTTGCCATCTTCCAGAACCTAGGACTCAACCAGGCGCTCGTCAAGAAGATCGCGGAGCTGAATGCGAAAGGCCGGGCAAAAGAGATTCCGGGTCTCTTCCGCATCATCCTCTCGTTCCAGACCCTCAGCTCTTTCGTCGCCAGCGCCATCTTCTTCTTCGCGGCTGACATAATCGCCACAGCTTTTTTCCACGCGCCGGAAGCGGCGCCAGTCATCAGGGTGCTGACGCTCTTCTTCTTCCTTAGCACGCTCTACGGGATTCTGCTCAGCGTCCTCCAAGGCTATCAGCACCTGGCTGCTTATGCTGGATGGGAGCTCGCACGATGGATAGCGTTCTTCATCTTCCTCGTCATCGGACTGGCAGTCACCGGACGACATGACCCACTCATACCTGCCTGGTCCTATATCGCAGGATTCACTCTCCTCATGATACCGCTCCTGGTCTTTACGCGCTCTCGCTTGCCCAAGATCTTTGCGATACCAGCACGATATGATATGGCCATCGCTAAAGGAGCGCTGGTCTTCGGTCTTAGTATCATGCTCAGCTCGGTCGCCAATGCGATCATGGGCTTCACTGATACGCTCATGCTCTCCTACTTCTCGACCATTATTCACGTCGCGTACTATAATGTCAGCATCCCAATCACCAAGGCGTTCCTGGGCTTCGCCGTCGCGATTAGCACGGTGATGCTGCCACTCTCATCAGAGATGAAGGCGCGGAAAGCGAATGAGAGCTTACGCAAAGGGATAGGCACGCTCTACCTCTATGTCCTGGCGGTCTCCCTGCCGCTCGCATTCCTCTTCATCACCTACGCGCCGTTGATATTATTCGTCCTCTTCGGCAGAGATTATATTGCCGC
>QNDS01000451.1 GCA_003644925.1 Candidatus Fermentibacterota bacterium | reverse complement strand
GGCGACAAACGTTCATTTTGATGAAGACTCCATCTGGGTTGACCTTACAGACGGACGTCAGCTCGGCGTCCCCCTTGCGTACTTTCCACGCCTTCTTCAGGCCACACCGGAGCAAAGACAGAACTTCGTCATCAGTGGTGGAGGTATCGGCCTCCACTGGGATGAGCTGGACGAGGATATCTCTGTCACATCTCTTCTCGCTGGTATTGGCGATCGAAACCGCTGACTTGCCCAAAAGAATATTCGGAGTATCAACAGAGTTGAGGGTATTCGTCGCTAGCGCGCCGAAACCCTCACTCAGAGCGTTGGTGCGCCACGCTGGCGCACATATCTGGCGGGGTGAAAGTCCCCGTCATGGCAGGTCAAAACTCCCTGCCGTGTATCGAGTGTTGGACCTCCGGCGGACCGTCGGATAACCAACGGGAACAAAGGAGGTTAAGCGTACACAGCGAATACCGCAGGCCGTAAGGGGAACCGCAAACCCCTAAAGCGATTCAGCTTCGTAATAGCGATAGATGCGGTGGGCGACGGAGTCAACGTGCCGGAAGCCCCTAACGTCCATTTCGATAGAAGACGGCTACTGCGATGCAAACGCATTGTGGTTGGAAGAAACGCCGGAGCGACAGAGGTGGGCAGCCGTCGGAGTCCAAGAGCATGGCATGTGGTAAGAGATATGTGCGAAACGTGGGAGGCCTCTGCACCTCCTCGACAGGGAGTCGGGGTATGCGACGTGACGAATCGGATCGGAGCAGAAGGGGGCAGAGGAGTCAGACCGATTCATAGTAGTCTGAACGCGGGAGAGCCGCGTACACGCGCCCTGCATCCAGCAGGGATGGCAAAGGGATCGGCGCAATGAACGCGCCGGAGGTCAGTACACATGCGGAATAGACAGGCCGAAGAACATGTGCAAGCTGTGCTTGCCGGTATAGCGAACAGAGCGCGGGTCAGCAAACGACATCGCTTCGGAGGGGTCTACACCCTTCTGAATGAAGAGTGCCTGAGAAGGAGCTTCTACAAACTGAACCGCAAGGCTGCGCCGGGAGTTGATGAGGTCACGTGGGAGGAATACGAGAGCAATCTCGATGAGAACCTAACGGGCTTAGTTGATCGCCTGAAGCGCAAGGCCTACCGCACCAGACTGGTACGCCGTCACTACATACCCAAGGACAATGGCAAACGCCGACCTCTGGGTATACCGGTGCTGGAAGACAAACTGGTGCAGCACGCCGCCAAGGAGATACTGGAGGCTATCTACGAAGCTGACTTTGTAGAATATAGCTTCGCCTATCGACCGGAACGGAGCGCGAAAGATGCGACGAACGAGCTGTGCTTCAGGCTACAGTTCGGTCCGATCAGTTGGGTAGTAGAGGCAGATATCAAAGGGTTCTTCGACAATATAGATCATGGATGGATGCTGCGGATGTTGGAAGAACGCATTGATGATCGAGCGTTTGTGCGCTTGGTTGGAAAATGGTTGAAAGCCGGCGTTTTGGAAGATATCCACACAGTAACACACCCGGGCAATGGGACACCACAGGGAGGAGTAATCTCTCCCATACTGGCGAACATCTATCTGCACTATGTATTGGACAAGTGGTTCGAGAAAGTGGTGCAGAAGGAAGCAAAAGGTGAGAGCTTCTTGATTCGTTACGCTGACGACTTCGTCTGTGCGTTTCGATACAAGGCCGACGCTGAACGCTTCTATCGCCAACAGCTACCAGAGCGCTTGGCCAAGTTCATGTTGGAAGTCGCGCCGGACAAGACCCGGATGTTCCGGTTCACCCGGTACGAAGTTCACGAGAGCAACAGCTTTGAGTTTCTGGGGTTCGAGTTCCGCTGGGGACAGAACCGCCACAAGCGGCCCCAGGTGAAACGCCGAACCGTGCGCAAGAAACTGCGGTCGTCCTGTCGTGAGATGCAGGCGTGGATAAAAGCGAATCGTAGTCTGGGGATTCGTCCCTTGATGGCAACACTGGCCCGTAAGCTGCGGGGGCACTGGAACTATTTTGGTGTACCCCACAACAGCCTGAGTCTGTGGAGCTTTTACAAGTACACCTGTGAAGAGGTCTACAAGTGGCTGAATCGTCGTAGCCAGCGACGCAGCTTTACTTGGGAGCGCTTCAACGCTATGCTGGACCGGTATCGGATACCCAAGCCCAGTATTTCGACGAAGCCAAAGAAGCGATATTCGTATGTATGACCCGCACTGGTGCGGAAGTAGCGAAAGTTCAAAGCGAGGAGCCCGGTGCGGGAAAACCGCACGCCGGGATCTGTGCGGGGGGTGCCCTGAAAGGGGCATTCCTACCGCGATGATTTAGAAGATGAATACAGAGAGGAAAAAGAGGAGGATTTCCCGGTCTGGTCTCATCGTCACGGGAATACTCCTCGTCGTGTTGGTCATCGCAGTGGCTGATGAAATATACTGCAGAGGGTGTTTTTCCCGGTACGATGCTCTAGTCAACGCAGCAATCGAGTCGCTGAACAAAGATGAATTACTTCGGGAGTTTGGCAGACCCGAGGTTGACAGAGGTAATGTGTGGGTATACTCATGGGCGACACCGTTGTATCCTGCAAGAACTTACCTGTCAGCCATATTGCTTTTGAGAACACTGGAGTCGGAGACTTGTGCCATTTCCCTCAGGTTTGATGAAACGGGCGTAGTGGTC
>QNDS01000450.1 GCA_003644925.1 Candidatus Fermentibacterota bacterium | reverse complement strand
CTGTTCCATTCAAATTAACAAACTCTGAATTATTAAACCAAACCCATTCAAAATCAAGAGAACTAACACAGGCATTATACCAACGCTCAATAGGTTTTACTCTAAAGCACCATTCATTCCTAGACCACCACTCATCCTCAACATTAGAATACTGAAAACCGGAGGATTGATTGATATAATAATGATGATAGCTGTTCCACATGTCAATTACATCAGTGACAGGGTTATAGACTATCCCAACATCAGCAGAAACAGAAACAGGAAACAACATAAGCAATAACAATACTCTCCGCATCTATCCCCACCTATCCTATCTACTTAATGAATCCCGACGCTTTTAACTCTTTCGCACACCGAAACACAAGAAATTTGCAGAATTCCCAGACTACAACCGTCATCAAAAAAATAGCAACAGAATCCCAGAAATTAAGACGGCAGACACAAGGACAACTACTACAATCTCGTATATTCGAGAAATAGTCCGTATAATTGAAAGTGCTAAGATGAGAACCCCCCAACGCTTCAACAACCAATTCTGCGACCATACGATACACTCCTTAATCCCCGCCTTGTATATGTCTATAATTGACGACATCCCTCACCGCCTCAAACAACTCACCACTCAAGGAAGGCTCAGCACACTCCCGGGACAACAACCGGCCCTTGGCATCATACTTCTCCTTAAACAATACATTCCATTCCTTGCCAAGCTCCTCAGAGAACCTTTTAAAGTTGAATACCTCCCGCTTATAGTCAGAACCCAGAGCCAACTGTAGGAAACAGATATCAAAAGAAGTGTATACTCCTTTAATATCAAAATAGATGTGATACCCTTTCTTCGTTGAGTATACCCGTAACCCCATCGGCCAAATCTTAAGGACATTCAGGACAAATGAACACCGCTGGGTAAAAATCTTTTTGACTAGCCTGAAATCCCGAATATCTATATCCAGTTTCAGCGTTTCTGAAAACGGCTCATCTGTTTTCATCCAGCACCATCTCCATTTTGCCCATACGCCTAAGAAGCTCAGCGTTCACTATTGCGCCCAACGCAATCAGCATCGGCGCAGGTATTATCTCTGCTTTTTTCTTAAAATACTCGATATCTATATGTTCATTCTTCTTTTTTCCCCTCATGCCTTAACACCCCGTTCAACATCTGTTATTATAGTAGGAAACCCCACTTCAGGAATAAATATCTCAATATCCATAACCTCATATTCCCCCCCGAAGTACTCAGTCTCTAAGACAATCCCAAATTTACCATCGGCAAACAGATTCTCCGGCAACCCATCCGCCCTGCTTAAAAGGGATGAAGGGATAGTGCCAAGGGATGCCAATCTTTCCCTCAACACCTCAATAGCCTCACTCAGCAGGTGAGAACGGCTATATTTGATTGGACCTCTCCATGTGAATAACATCTCCGCATGAAATGGCTTAGAGATATCCTTTCGGTAATCCAACCCAACAAGACCTGCAACCTCAAGCATAGCGGGCTTCTCAGGCGGGGGACTACCACCCCCTCTCCTCATAACCTGTCTGGCTTTCGGATAGCTCTTAGTCGGTTTAACCCTGCCCTCCCAACCAAAACGTGCATAGATATTCCGATTCCTGCTCTTACCAATTATGTAATAATTCTTACGCTTATTCTTTCCGCTAAGTGCCCTATCAGATATCACACCACGAGAGTCAATAACCAGATATTTGCGGGCCATTTAAAGCAACTCAGTTAATTTAACCTGGTTAACGCTTATATTTTTTTCCCTTCGTCTCTTTTTTGCAGGAAAGACAATCCCCCGTTTAATCTTCTCCGTTGCCTCCTTTGCCCGACGCTTCAACCTATCGCCCATTTAAACACCCCCGCACAAAACCAACCAACAAAACAGACAAAACCAACCAACACAACCCCGGCAGTGAATCCATCCCACCACTCATTAGTCAAGGTATCATTCCTCATCCCTTTCCACCCCCCGGAGCATATATCCATTGGCTTTCAGACCCTCAATCTCATCAACCTCCCTGCACACACATTCCTCTAAGGGCTTCTTACATTCCCCACATATAAAACGTGTCTCACGATATCTCATTTTCTCACCTCTAGTTCTTTCTTAGAAATTTCATACAATACCTTCGCTTTCTTTCCGCCATGAAGCCTCCATACCTTACCGTCGAGGGTTGGAACAAGCCCCATATTCCACAATTTCACATAACAGGCGAAAGGATAGCCTTTTGTCTTGATTTTTTCTGTGTGTTTCCAGTCTGACCTCTTGAGCCTGAACCCATCACCCATCTGTGCCAAAACTGAATTCCCGAGTGAACCCCAGACAGAATCGCAGATAGAATCCCAGATGGAATCTCCAACTGAATCCCCGAGTGAATTCCAAACAGACCTCTTAACTGAACCCCAAACTGAATCCCTAATTGAAACCCCAACTGAATCCCTGATTGAAACCCTGATTGAATCCCCGACTGAATCCCAGACTGAACCCCAGACTGAAACCCAGACTGAATCCCAGAGTGAAGCACATTCTTTCAGTAGTGCCTTATGTTTGTGGGTGATTTTCTTAGGGGGCTTAATGTCCCTGAAGGGGTGTTTTATCGCTAGGAGCTTTTTGACGTTGATAAGCGCATACGTTTCCTTTTTCCACTTCCTGAATGCCGCCCAGCT
>QNDS01000449.1 GCA_003644925.1 Candidatus Fermentibacterota bacterium | reverse complement strand
GGTAAGCCATCCGACCCGTTGAGCAGCTGTGAAACTCCAGTGTGAGCATGCCGAAAAGCACCTGTTCAATATCTTCCGGCTTGAATGCGGTGCCAAAAAATGTACCTTTGCCGGACCTGCTCTCGGATAATACGACCTTGTTGGCGTAGATGGTTCCCACTCCCAGGTTCCATGCCTGGTTGCCGTTTTGATCGTAAGTAAACCAATAGACCAAGGCGGCAGAAGGGCTCAGAATTTCCACGAACCAACCCTGGCCATCGGTGGCCGGGTCAAACCATGCACCGGAAATTCCCGCGGGAAGACTGCTGCTGATTGCACTATCGGCAAGTGTGGTTATGCGCGTAATCTGCGTGGTTCCGGCGCCGTCCAGACCATCGTATTTCACCATGCCATTATCCGGACCGGAAAAAGTGACGCTGATATCACCCCAGATTGTTCTCGCAACATCTTCCTTGTCATAATCTTCGCCAAAAACCGGCCCACTCGCTTTGATCGCATCGGTGACGATGATCTTTCCCGACACCACCTCTCCAATACCCAGAATCCAGGCCTGCTCGGTCTGTGCGTTATCGGATGTTCCCGGGTAGGTAAACCAGATCACCAGAGCTTGATCGGCTTCCAGAAACTGGATGTGAAAGCCTTCCCCGTTTCGTGCTGGGTTGTACCAGGAACCTGAATGGTCTGTTTCAGATTGCGACATCCCTGTTGTTGAAAAACAGAGAATAAAAACTGTAAAAAGAAACTTCGCTATTATTTTCATGGTTAACATACATGTCTTTTTGTAAATGAATAATCGCGAATGAATTCGCTCCTACTTTAATCCGGGCAGGGGTATCCGCTTTCCAGTGCAGCCACATCGAAGGTGAAGTCTTCAGACCAGGAGCCATCCTTTTTACTCAGGCCCGTGAACATCGGCTTGTAGCGCCACGTCCAGCCCGTCAGGTGACCTGCCGGTATCTTTTTACCCTTGTGGTACTCATAGGTGCTCGTCTTGACCACGGCACTCACCCACGAAGTCGTGGCCAGGGTATCCTCGCGTCGTAACTGGAAGATATAGCTACTGGCCCCGTCTTCATCGGGCCAGTCAAACGTCCAATCCACATGCTCACCACACAGGTTCGCCATCAGTTCCTTGTTCTGTGGCTGCACCGCCTGGACGCTCTCATCACCCTTCGACTTTTGCTCACAAGCCGGGATCGTATCGCGTACAATCCGTTCAATCGGCACTTCACCCTGGCCAACCGAGTCGATGTCATACCTCACCAGGCCCGAGTTACAGTCCTCAAAAATCGCCGTGATGGTGCCCACCTCTTCATTGTCGCCTGAATCCAGCCGGCCCGAGTTGAACACCCCGCCGCTGGTGTTGTAGACCTTCAATTGGGCCGTATCACCCACAAAAGGTCCCTGCGCCGTCAGCCAGCGATGGCCCGGCTCACCCAGGTTAAACGGTGTATTAGCCGGCGGACGGGTCACATCAAAGGTAAACCACGACAGGAACACATGTCCCAGGTCCGGGAACACGTTGAAGAAAAAGCCCTGGCCATCAGTCGCCGGGTTGTACCAGGCATCATTGAGTGATGGGTTGTAGTTGAACGAAGAACCCGTTCCTTCGGCCTGGGTCTTCGATCTCGATCCAGCTGCCGCTTCGGTATGTGCCACCGCGCTCAGTGCCGCCACTGCCTGGCTCGACACCGCGCCAACCTGATCTTCACAATCCGCTACGTTGTCCTTTGCAAGCCGCTCGATCGGGATCGTGCCGCTCTCACCTATGTCCGGCAGATCAAACTCCACTTCACCATGGATACAGTCACTGAAACTCACGATCATCGAACCGTACGGCACCGGGTTGGTGACCGCTGGCGGGTTAGCGGCATCGAACACCCCACCGGTGGTCAGGAACACATCCAGGGTCGCCACTCCGCGCTCAAAAGTACCCGATGCGGTCAACCAGCGGTGGCCCGGATCACCCAATTGCGCCGTTACATCTGCCGGCGGGCGCTGGGTATCGAAGGTAAACCACGACAGGAACATCTGGTTGCTGTCGGGAAACACGTTGATGAAAAAGCCCTGGCCATTGGTGGCGTCGTTGTACCAGGCATCGTTCAGGCCCGGGGTGATCGGAATCGGTTCATTGCTCTGCTCAACCGTGACCGGGCCAGATACCGCGCAGTTGTTGCTGGTATTGAGCTCACTGGTATCGGCGTTTACACAACTGCCGACATAATACGTCCCCGGCGTCACGTTCAACGCCACCGACAAAATCTCCTGACTGCTCTGGTCTTTGTCCAGTGTGGACAGATCACTACTCCCCAGCACCCGGTCACTATCTGACAGGGTCGGACTCCTCGAGAGCACAAACTCGACCGATGTCGCTTGCGAGGTATCGCTGCCTGTGTTGCTGGCATTGGTTGATACCGTCACGCTCTGGCCCGGGCGCACCTGGCTGTCACTGACCTGTGGGGTCTCCACCACCAGGTCCGGCGCCGAGGGCGCATTGCAGGTCAGCGTCAGCTGATAACTGCCTTGCTGACCCACCTTGAGAAAAACAGTCGGCCAGACCTGGTACTTGCCGGTAGACTCCAGCACCTGCTCATGACGCGACTGCGTGCTGGACTGGTAGTCATCGTTCTCGCCAATCACCTGGCCTTGCGGATTCTCCAGGTACAGGT
>QNDS01000448.1 GCA_003644925.1 Candidatus Fermentibacterota bacterium | reverse complement strand
CGCGACGTGTCTTTAAACCATTATGGTTATAGTCAAGACTTTACTATTACGGGCGGTACACTAACGGCGACACACCGCTTTGTTTGTTCGGTGTACGACGGCACGGACTTAATATTTTATTTTGACGGCGTAAATACTAATAACGATACACAAGTAATAAACACGGGCGACGGCTACCTTAATTTCGGGCAGAGTATAGATATTTCGGGCGGCAACCTCGGCGACGGCTTCGTAAGCCAATACCTATTATACGACCGAGCAATTACGCAAGACGACGTAAGCGCGCTTTACAATAGTGGGGCGGGTTGCGACAAAAACGCCATACTAGCCGACACTTGCGCGGGTGTGCCCGCAGGCTTGCCTTACACTCACGTTCTCATTACTGATTTATACAATAACGCGACGCTACCCGACGGAACTACGTGTTATTTAGGCGAGGTAAGTAATACGAGCGTAAGCGGCGTTTGTTCTTTCTACAACCAAACCACCGGCCTTAATTATTCGGTCGGCTCTACTAATTATTTTACGGCCACGGGTACGGCCGTAGAGAACAGCACAATAAACACGCAATTACTCGGGGCTTTTCCAAACGTAACGGCGTATAACGTCGAGGCGGTAGCAGTAACGACCTTTAACCTTACAACCGCCTTTACCAGTAATACAACTGGCGCGGGCAGCGCGCGCCTATTGTTACCCCCGAACGCCTCGACGAGCGTAAACGTTACGGCCCTAAATTATTTTTTACTCGTCGCAAACATAACCACGGGTAGCCAAGACCTCGACGACAAAAACGTAAGCGGCTTGTATCAAACAACCTTTACGATAAACGCGACAAACAAGTATACGGGTACGTTATTAAGTAATTTTACGGGCTACGCGTACCATAACGACACCGGATATAATTATACTTTTAACACGACCGGCAACACAACAAGCTTTAATGCGCTGCTCGGTAATTATTCGGTGTATGTAGACGTGGCGGGTTATAGTATCGGTAGCGATAATACGCAAAGCGTTTTGGTAGATAACACGACGAAAAACCTTACGTTCTCATTATATAGTGAAAACTCTATATTCATTAATATATATGATGAAGAAACAAGCATAAAAATACTTGATAACGTAAGCGTAATAGTAAGCGGAAACTCGAGCGAAGAAACATATTATACGACGAGCGGCGGCCTATTTGTTGATAATCTTACCGACGGCTCATACTCGATAAAGTTTAATAGCGCAAACTACACGCAGCGTACTTATATTGTAAGCGTCGCTGACCGCAGCACACAAACCTTAAACGCGTACCTCTCGGCAAGTACGGATAATGTCGTATTATCTATCGTAGACTACGACACGGCTACGAGCCTCGAGGGCGCGAGCATACAACAACAAAGAATAGTAAACGGGTCGTGGGTAAACGTAGAAAGTAAATTATCAGATATAACCGGGCGCGCGCAATTCTCTTTTACTATCGGCACGAAATACCGGTTTGTCGTATCATACACGGGCTACACGACCAAATACTTTGAGTTAGACCCGATTATTTTTACGAGTTATTACATACGTCTAGAGCAAATACAAACGATTACCGAGGATTATAGCCGCGTAGACGTAACGATATACAATACGCCGCAGCAATTCGTAAACGAGCAAGGGAATAATTTTACTCTTACGTTCGGCAGCGCGACCGGTACGCTAGAAAGCTACGGCTATACGCTTACTTTTCCGGGCGGTAGTAGCGCAGGCGCGGGCGTGAGCGCAAACGGCGAAACGTTCGCGTATACCGCAAACATAACGGGCGCGAGTTTTGGCGACCGAGTAAACCTTACTTATTGGTATGATAGTATCTTTAATGATAATACGACGTATACGCAGCTTTACTTAATCGACGGCGCGCCACAAAACGGCACGGCCGCCAAGCTTAAAACGGATAGCTATGGTATGGGCGCGGTAGAAAAAGGTTTATTAGCTATGTTTATCGTCTTGCTTGTAGCGTTCGCGTTCGCAGTATTCGGCGTGCCGCTTATTGGGGTCGTCGCCGGATTATTCTTACAAGCATACTTTACTTATATCGGCTACCTTAATATTTGGTTTGTCGTACCGAGCATACTTATAGGCTTGCTCGTAATTGTGGGGTCGAAAAAATGACGCAAACCGACAACCTTACAAACATCTTATTAATAGTTATAGGGCTTAATTTCCTTATGTTTGTCGTCGGGCAGGGGCTTATTGAAGTAGGCGGGTACGACCCTTTTAGCCTCGACCAAAACCTTTTACAACAATACAACCAAAACGGCACGTATACGCTGCCGAGCGACGTAGCCGACCAGTTACCGAGCGGAGAAGCCACCACTATAAGCGTGGACACGGGTTTAAGCTATACCGACACGTTCACGGCCAATAAGGTTTGGTGGTTGCGCGTGCCGGGCCTTGGTTTTGTTGCGTCGGTACTTTCCGGGCCTGCTTTGCTGCTCGGCCTCGCGCACTTTCCGCCCGCGCTTGCTTGGGCGGTTGCTAGTATGTGGTATATAATAAGCTTATTTGTTCTCGTAGGCTATATAATAGGTAGATAAAAATGGTATTGCTAAACGAAACGGGGTTTTTTTACGACGTTCTCTATAATCTTACCGCTAATGTAACGGGGTCGTGGTTTCTTACTTTCCTCGTAATTACGCTGCTTATTTACGTGCTT
>QNDS01000447.1 GCA_003644925.1 Candidatus Fermentibacterota bacterium | reverse complement strand
TGGGCGATGGCATACTGGCACAATTTAACAGTGCCTTGGATGCAGTTCAATGCGCCCTCGAGATCCAGGAACTTGCCGAAGACAGGGTTGAAGGGAAACTCCGGATAGGTATTCATTTGGGAGATGTAATTATTGAGCATGATGATGTTTTTGGCGACGGGGTAAACATTGCCTCCAGGCTTCAGGCCATTGCTGATTCGGGAGGAATATATGTTTCTGAATCTGTACAGAAAGCTATTCGTAGCAGATCAGATATACAAATGCGCTATTTAACAAAAGTGCGTTTAAAAAATGTTGACTATCGTGTTAAGACCTATTCTTTACAAGGCCAGGGTTTGCCGGTAACACCGGCTACTAAGATCAAAGAACTCTCCGGTTCTAAATCTCAAATAAACACCGCGCTTAAGTCTCCGTACCTGCATATTCTGTTAATCTTCCTTGGTCTACTAATAATAGCAAGTTTGTGGTGGGTGCTTTACATGAAGAAAACCGAATTACGCATTGCTGTATTGCCTATTAAAAATATGTCAATGGTTGAAAATGCAGATTTTATCGTCGTGGGAATGCATTCCGAACTAATAGATGAAATTAGTAAAATCGGCGCTTTACTAATAACCTCAAGAACATCATCTTCAACATACCGGGATGTTGAGATGGCGATTCCTGAGATAGCGATTGAACTAAATGTTAAAATGGTTGTTGAAAGTGAACTAACGGAATTCGGTGATAGTGTTAGGTTAATGGTTCGCCTTATTCAGGCCTTTCCTGAAGAGCGACAGGTATGGAGAAAAGAGTATAACAAATCAACTAAGGACATACTCACTATATATGGAGATGTGGCTATGGAAATATCTCGTATTGCAGAAATTAAACTTACTGAAAGGGAAATTGCTCTTTTTTCTGCCCCTAGAGAAGTGAATCCACAGGCGTATCAAGCATACCTTACGGGTATGGGTCATTTGTATGAACTGTCACGTCTTGGTTTCGATAAGGCCCTGCAATATTTTAACCTATCTGTTGCCAGAGACCCCGAATTTGCTCCTGCATATATGGGAATTGCCAGAGTCTGGGGTGGACGGAGGCAATTTGGTTTTGTTTCATTTTCGCAGGCCATGCCTGAGCATAAAAAAGCTTTTCAGAAAGCTGTTTCACTGGACAGTACTACTGTTGAGATGCATTATGGCTTTGCCTTATCTAATACCTGGCTTTTTTGGCAATGGGAAATGGCAGAAAAGGAGTTTCAGCGCACCATCGAAATTGATCCTAACCATGCTAAAGCCAGGGCTTATTATGCGCACTACTTAAATATAATGCAACGGAGTAATGAGGCATTACCACAAATTGAAATGGCCCTCGAGTTAGAGCCCTATAGTTCCGCTGTTCAGAGCCTTTATGGAATGTACTTAAATCATACGCGTCAATATGATATCGCTATAGAAGTACTAAAAAAAACACTGGCAGAAGACCCAAATTATGGCATGGCACTGTCAACACTCTGGACAGTCTACCATAATAGTAAAATGTATGATGAGGCGGTGGATATAGCAAAAATTGTCTACGCTGAAAAAGGCGATAATAAGATGGTTGATATATTGATAAATGAATATGTTGAGGGAGGCTACCACAAAGCCATGGCGCGAATGGCCGAGGCCTATATTCTCAAAAAGGACACAACCTATGTCACTCCCTGGCAAATTGCCACGCTTTATACGCGGGCTTCAAATAAAGAAAAAGCCCTGGATTGGTTAGAAGAAGCCTTCATAGAACACGACCCTAATATGCCTTATATGAGTGCTGATCCCATTTTTGATGAGATTTCGGATGACCCACGTTTCCAGAAGATACTTAAGGATATGAAATTGCCATTTTAATTGTAACAATTTCCACAAGTGAAACTTCCTGTAAATTGCTGTAACAATCATTTTATACAAATATCGAAAGCATAGATTTTGGTTGGATCCTATAAAAGTGAACGAACGTTCGTTCACAAGCACAAAAAGTACTTAAATTGTTGTTCTGGACTGGTTATAAGATATAAAATAGCTTTTAGTGAGCCAGGATCAATTATTTTTTAAGCCCTTTATACCTGAACAGATAAGAAGCCTTAAAAAACAACCCTCTAACTGTTTCAAGGTAGTCCCTGCTATCTACATATTCTCCGGCATCGCCACTAGCTGCATCCCACCTGGTTTGTCGGAAGACCGAGCCATACCCAAGGTGTACAACCGTGCCGGGTATATAGGTGAAGGAGGCCAGGAAATCTGGCGAGATGGC
Source organism: Candidatus Fermentibacterota bacterium (assembly GCA_003644925.1). Taxonomy (GTDB): domain Bacteria; phylum Fermentibacterota; class Fermentibacteria; order Fermentibacterales; family JCC-6; genus Aegiribacteria. Next base: position 418 of record QNDS01000447.1, on the reverse strand, counting down.
TGTTGACAATGAATTATATTGCACAATCACCCTTAAGAAAAGATACTTATTTAGTTGATAGGTATTCTTAGATCTGATAATATGAACATCATAGTATTTGTCTCCGGTTTCTTTATTAAAAAGATCAGAAAAACTATAATTCCATTCAGAATTAAAATTGTCAGTTAATTGCAGGTTAAGCCGCCCGCTTATTGATTGTCCTTCGCCTTGTTCCAGGGTATAGTAATAAGGCCTGTTTTGTAGTTTGTAACTACCACGAATATAAATACGCTTGGTAATTTGTGAACTTGCACTTAAAGAAAGACTTCCCCGATCAAATTTTAAATTTTCATAAACCTCGTTAGAAATAGAACCAGTTAAACTTATTCTTGTGTTTCGATCCAGGGTGATACTATTGCTGGAATACAGGCTCCTTTCA
>QNDS01000446.1 GCA_003644925.1 Candidatus Fermentibacterota bacterium | reverse complement strand
TCTTTCTTATTAATCCGTTTCATTGCTTCGAGGTATTCAGCATCTACCCCGGGAAGGTTCCGGACTGTTGATTTTCAGATTAAATTAAATAATCCATCGCACATACAGTTGGACAATTTTGAAATACAAATTATATAAACCTGCGGCGGAGCCGCAGGGAGAACAAGAATTACAAAAGCTCAGTAGAAGCAACTCCGACGTGTTCTGCCGAGACGGTTTGATTCCCCTCCATGGCACATGCCATGAGGGCTGTTTTAGCCAGGGAATTGGCCCTTCTTAACAATCCGCCGGATCCCTGGTGAATAGCAAAAATAGCTTCATCGCTAAAGAAGCGGTTTGTACTGCCGGCCAGCTTTGTGTGGTGGTCCAGATAATCCCGCATGACTTCCATTTTGATGGCTTCAAGATGGTTTCTCCCTAGGACCCGGGAAGCGAGAGGCCGAACGGCATTTGCCATCAGATGATCTAAAAGGAGGTCCTGCCCACAGAGAACCATTGGCATCACCGGCCTTGAATCAAACTCAAATTGGGCCAGGGTATGAAGCTGGGTAAATACCGAGCGTTTCAGAAGATGCGCTTCGTCAATCATCAATACCGGCACAACTTTTCGTGAAGCAATTTCCAGAAGGATTTCCCGTATCTTCGACACCATGGTAGAGACCTGATAAGATCTGTAGCTTATGCCGAAGTTTAGAAGGACCTGCCGGTACAGTTCTATTGTTGAATAACCACCGCCGACAATGGAAATCAATTCATACTCACTGGAGTGACATTTATGGGAGACATAACGTAATGACGTAGATTTCCCCGAACCGACATCTCCGGTAATAACCGAAATTGCTTTCTGATTGAGGGCAAAGAATACCCGCCGCTCAAGAGGCCCCAGGGCAGGCAGGGGAAACAGGTCTTTGACGGCAATATTCTGGGGAAAGGGTTCCTTCTTGAATCCGAAGTGGTGGCGTATTGTTTCCATCAGGATACTCCACTCTTACGTTCAAAGAGTTGTCCGCCGGTAACAGGCGGAATCCCCGGCATGGATGGAGCACGTTTAACCCGGCTGTTTACTTCCTGATTCAGATCCCGTAAGAATCCTTTTGATGAATCATCGACGAATACTTCTATTCGGTCGAGCTCTTCGAACCGCAGAATAACTTTCATACCCACAAGTCCTGCAGGTGCTTCATACATCTTCCCGAAAAGCTGAACAGTCCGGTCCTTGTTGACTTTACGAAATTCCTGCTTTCTGAAGTATTCAGGCAGGTCCTCCGGTGCCTTACGGAGGGCCTTCACATCTTTGAGGTATCTTTCCATCGGACCCTGTCCGGTACCCCCGTGGATACGTTTGTGGTAGAGCTGTTCAAGGTATAACGAAAAGAGTTCATTCAACTTCTTCAAACCGATGTCTTCGCCGAGTTCCGGGAGAAACTGCGTCCTCACGGTTCGAAAGAAACGCTCGATTTTTCCCTTACCCTGAGGTCGGTAGGGACGGGCATATTTCAAACCTATTTCCAATGCGGCACAGCCCAGCTGCAACCGATGGGCGCGAAAGGAAGGGCCATTGTCCACATAGAGCTTTCTGGGTACTCCGCGCCTTCTCATGGCAGTCCAAAGGCAATCGAGGTAATTATCAAGAGATTCGGCCAGGTAAAATTGTCCATGGGTAATAAGTCTTGAGTGGTCATCAATAATGGCGAAGAGATATGTTTTCCGCTGCTTTCCTTCATGCAATATTCTTGGACCGTGCATGCAGTCTGACTGCCAGAGGTCATTGGAGACCTGGACTTCGAACTTTCTCATATCTTCAGCTGTTTTCCGGCGTTTGGCATTCCGGATTTTTAAGAGCCGATAGATGCTCGCCATGGAGACTTCTTTCCCCGCTGGAAAGATACCGTTCGTCCGGGCGACCTCCACAAGACGAGGTGTTGAAAGTTTGGGGTGTTCTTTTCGTAACATCATGAGCGCGTCTATTTGCTCATCGCTGATGCTCCGCATTCTTCCCCGGTCACCCCTGTCCTCCGGAAATAGCGCTTCAATCTTGCGGCCGCCGTCCTCATATCGTTTCACCCAGTTCAGAATGGTGGCTTTACTGATGTAATTCCTTTTGGAAAAGGGAATCTCCCATTCTTTGCTGACCAACTCTCGCAGGATTCGTTCCTTCTCTCCCCAATATTGATGGAGGTCTTTTTCAACGAGCGGAAAAATGACGCCAAAACGGAACACTGCGATCTTTTCCTTCTTTTCTCTGTCCATTTCTTTCCTCCTTGAATGAAATGCTTTGTTTCACTCAAGGTTAAATGGACGAGGTTTCACTGTCACCGCAAAAGAAAGGTAGGGCGCCACTGCCGCAGGCCAACTTTCACGATATATTGGTCGTTTTGTCACCGGTAGCTGACCAGTTTCACGGCCCTTCCTGAAAAAGGTATGCAGGCAAGTCCAGTTCGCCGATTCCCGGCTCCGGGAAAGAAAGTTCTTCCACCAGTGTTGCTGGTTCTGACGAGAGATGGTCTTCAAGAATGACTTTCCCGCCAGTTTGACTTCGATGCTTGCCTTCTGGACGGAATATGAATATTGCATGCCGGGGATATAATCAGCCGGCCGGGCAGTGTGAACGGCCCCGCAGTCCGGGCCCCGCCAACGCTTCATCCACAACCCGAAGGCGAAACCAAAGAAGAATCTTAGAACAAAACCATGGCCCCAGAG
>QNDS01000445.1 GCA_003644925.1 Candidatus Fermentibacterota bacterium | reverse complement strand
GGTTGAGATGGATGTCTCGCACCTCTCATCAGGTATTTACTTCCTCAAGCTTTCAGGCTCTGCGGAAGCCGCAGGTAAGCTGGTACTGCTGCGGGAATAGATACTTATTGCAGGATAAGATCAGTCCAGTATGACAACGCTCCGGGAAGCAGTCTCTCCCCCTGCCGAGGCGATGAACAGGTAAACTCCTGCAGGTATGTGCCGGATGTCCATCTGGAGCGGATGAATACCGGAGTTAAGCAAACCGCAGGATTCCCTGAACTGCAATCGTCCTTCAACCGAGTAGAGCGCCACTGACACTTCTGCTGCATCCTGCAATTCAATCGTAGCATAAAGCACCTCTACAGCCGGACTGCTCGGGTTCAGCTTAAGCGGATACGCGGTTTGAGCCTCCTGTAGTCCTCCGGCAGATTCACCCAGATAGAGATAAACCTCACCGGAATAATCTGCCAGAAGGATATCCGGGGTACCATCTTCGTTCCAGTCGCAGATGGAGGGTCTGACGTAAGAATAGAAATTGATAACATCTCCATCGGCTACAAGATCTTCAAACTCCTCAAAAACTGGAAGATCAGCTGTTCCGGAGTTTATATAGCATGCGATTCTTCCAGTCGTGGAACCTACAATAAGGTCGAGAAGACCGTCACCGTTCAGATCCCCGAAATCAGGGTACGAGGCGTACAGCTCTATCGGCTCACCCGAGCAGTACACGGTATCAGTCGCATTGAAGAGAGGATCACCTGCAACACCTTCGTTAACGTAGAGATGCAGACCTGCGGGGATTCCCTCCAGCTTGCCTGCAACAATATCCGGAAGGTTATCATTGTTCCAGTCCACTACGCTTGGTGATGAGTTATAACCGAGGAAGATCTCTTTCCCTGCAACCTCAACCAACGGTTCAGCGATCAGATCTACATCTCCTGAAGCCAGTCTTCTGAAATAACTTACGCTGCCGAGCCTGTCGCCAACAATAATATCAAGCATGCCATCGGCATTCCAATCCACAGCCTGTGGATTTGTCGCTCCGGTGCATCAGCCGTACGGAAGGGTCAGGAATTCAGATCCGTCCATAAGATAGAGGAATTCGTCAAAGACGGGGACACTGTTAGTACCGACGTTAGGATAGAATCTTATCATACCATCATCGAACTGACCGCAGATGAGGTCCTTTTTCCCGTCCCCGTTCCAGTCCACCGCCAGTGGAGCTGCGTAACTTCCAACATCCAACCTGGTGCCATCACATAAAAGAACTCCAGCTGCGGTGAATTCAACCAGTTCGGCGGAAAGAACGAATACGCACAAAACAAGTGTAATAATCAGTTTCAAGACCAACCTCCAGTACCCTCTCTATGTATACAACAATATAATTCATCCCCAGAGGCCCGAAAGGCTGCCCGCATATTCTATTAGTGATAGAGGGTAGTATATTCAGTCTCAACTGAAAGGAAACAATGGAAGTATTCTACACTTCAACTTCCGGTGGTGTCAGCAATGCAGTCTCCGATATCCTTGATGCAGTGGACTGGAAGAACCTCCTTCCCAGGAGTGAGGATTTACTTATTAAGGTAAACCTTACCTGGGACTACCTGAGACCGGGAGTTAACACGTCTCCCTGGGTTGTTGAAGCTTTCGCCAGAAAAGTCAAAGACCATGTTGGACAGATCTACCTTGGCGAATCAAGTCAGATACTGGTTGATGCAACCAGAGCCTGCGCTGTAACCAGAATGAAGGATGCGGCTGAAAGAGAGGGTTTGATCTGGCACAATTTTTCGGAGAACAGATGGATTCCACAGGAAACAGATGATCTGCGCTTCAGCATACCTGAGATATGCACCAGAATGCCGGTTGTTTCCATTCCGGTTGTGAAAACCCATTACAGATCAGTTATCTCCGTCGCAATGAAACACATGTACGGCTGTCTGGACGACAACAGACACAATTACCACTACAGGCTTGCGGATTATACCGTAGCGGTAAATTCACTTATTCCGGTCCTCCTTACTATCGCGGATGGAACCGTATCACTTGAGGGAAACGGGCCTAAACCCGGTATTCCAAAACAGACGGATTTCCTGGCTGCATCAACCGACAGGATAGCACTGGATTATTCTATTGCGGAAGTAATGGGCATCGATCCGCTTTCCGTTGAGACCACAGTCAGCGGAAACGGAGTGACAGGATCATACGACAATATAGAGAATGTATGCATACCTCCTTTGCCTGAGCGCCCATCTTTTTCCTTCAGAGAGGCTGCTCCGAATTTTGTTGCGAAGATCGAAAGAAAAATCCGCGGCAGCAGGGAACAGACGACCCCGGGGGAAGATAGCCCTTTCCTGGGTGTAATGAAGATAGGAGCCAAGCGCTGGTACAATCTGGCATACTACATCATGGGCCAGAACCGTGAAGCACAACATTTCATGAATAACAGCATATACGGCCCACAATGGAGGGGTCATCCCGAAGGAGCTGCGCGATGAACCTAGCAGGTCAGATAAGTATGGGAATGGATGCCGCACTCGGTCTTTTCGGGCGAAGAAGACCGGTCAACGTAATGGTATCCATAACCGACAGGTGCTGCAGCCGATGCAGTTACTGCCAGATCCCCGAACAGGGACGTCCCGACCTTACAACAGACGAGTGGAAAGAGCTGTTCACTCAGATGGCACATGCCGGAACCAGGCGCATCGGTGTATGGGGCGGAGAACC
>QNDS01000444.1 GCA_003644925.1 Candidatus Fermentibacterota bacterium | reverse complement strand
ACTGAATGGGCATCAATGGAAGCTCTTAAAAGCATTATCGGACGTAACGACCTCAGGCCGCTTCTCAGCGAAACGGATCGTATCGCAGCCGGTCTTAAGAAAATCATAGATTCCGAGGCTGCAGATTACGGAGTAAATGTCAGGGCAGTCCGCATTACCGATGTGGGAACACCTCATTCATTAATAGAAGAGCTTGCTGTTATAGCCCGAGCGGAACGAGCCGCCAAAGCCAAGATAATACAGGCCGAGGCAGAGAAAACAGTGGCCAAATCTCTGAAAGAAGCCGCTGAATTATTTGCACAGCAGCCCGATGCCATGCAATTAAGGCAGATACAGGCTCTGCTTGATATCTCGAAAGAAGAAAGCTCCATGGTTATCATATATCCCATGGACAGCCTGACGGGAAAGCAGATAGCCTCAGCCACTGCAGGAAACCAGACGCATATGGTTAACAACGGTTCGGCTGCTCAGTTCTCTTTAGATGAGTAACTGAGAAATCAGGCAGGAATTACTCTTCAATGGAAGGCTGCAAACCGGTGGCCTTCCACTGAAGAAACTGCTGAATTATCTTCCTGTGGTCAAAGGCAATAACAGCGGGAAGATCGTCAGGAGCAAATGCTACAGCTTCCGCGGCATCATCGCCACCTTCGGGACAGCCGTCTGCCCTGCTGTAGTACACTACACTCACCGTGTCTCCCCTCGGATCTCTCCAGGGCTTTGAATAGACATGAAAAATGCTTACGACCTCAATGTCCAGGGAGGTTTCCTCCCTGGCTTCTCTGCGCACGGCCTCAGCCAGGCTTTCACCCGGATCCACGAATCCTCCAGGAATAGCCCATCCTGAGGGAGGGTACTTCCGTTTAACCAGCACTATCTTTCCATCAGAAAGTTCGATTATCGCGTCGACTGTAATAAGCGGTGTTACGGGTCTCATCCGATCTCCATTTGTTACGTTTGGAACAATCAACCTATATTACCGTATATATACGAAGCAGATTAATTGAAAACAGCTCATGAAAGGAAGAAAATGAAAAAGTACTTGATAGTACTGATGATTGCAGGACTAATAACAGGAGCCTGCGGAGGTTCTGAAAGTTCTACTGATGAAACTGCCGGAGGGCAGCCGGTAGAAACAGCTGGAGAACTTACATGGTTTGAAGATGATTTTGATGCTGCAAGTGCTGAAGCCGCTGCATCGAGTAAACTAATGCTCATTGACTTGTACGCTGACTTGTGCGGGCCCTGCGTAACCCTTGGTGAGGAGTATTTTACAAGCGAGGAGATGCGCCCGGTTCTTTCGAACTTCGTTCTTCTGAGGCTAGATGTCGACAATCCCGAGATAGCTCCTTATGCCCAGCAGTACAACGTTTCATCTATTCCATGTGTGGTAGTTGCGGAAGCCGACGGCACGGAGATAGACAGAATAATCGGTACAACGCCTACCATTGCGGAGTATGTAACCGCTCTTGAAGCGATTATTCAGTAAGTCTTTAAGACATCGAACATTGAAAAACGGGGAGTTTCAGCACTCCCCGTTTCAATACTACTCTCCGGCAAGCTCCACCATGTAGAGTTTCTGGTACCCGTCTAGAGGATTCAGCGACCAGGCCAGTATACCCTCCTCATCAACATGAACCTCCCAGAAAAGACCTGGCAGCCCGGTTATACCGGGCATTTCAGCAGTGAAGAGATGCTTTCCCTCGTAATCGAAGACATCCAGAGTAGGGGTTTCCACAGTTCCTCTTCTTACCCAGAGTCTGTGCTGATCATCGACTCCCATGGAATGGATCTTCCAGCGGAAAGGATCAGGCAGGTAGTTCAGCTGTCCGTTTGCCCCCATGTTCCTTGCCCTGGTATTCCAGAACTCACCTTCCTCAGTAATTTCCGACTCACTCTTCTCGGCCATCGGGATGTCCAGCCCGAATTCGACGAAGATTTCTCCATTCACATCGAACCCGGTGATCATATATTCTTCCGTGTCCCTCTGTGCAAGGAAAACGTTACCCTCCCGATCCGAAGTAAAGACATTCGCGAAGTAGGATTCATTTATCAGTACAGTGTAATCGCTGAAATCGAATGGGAAACTATTCTCCCAGTATGTGAGAACAGGTTCTTTTGAATGAGATTCGAACTTACCGACGACCGCTGTCACGATGAGCTGTTCATCCTCTACTGTAATAGTATTATGAGTTCCGATGTAAGTATTCGACTCCGCGGGAGTGATCCAGAGGATCGGTTCATTGATGATTTTCGCAGTTATTCCCAGCCATTCACCTTCAGGGCTGAAAGCATGCAGCCCCCCGGTCTGCATGTCCAGGATCACAATGTTCCCGTTGGTAAGTCGGGTCATCGACAGAGGATTAACGACCTCACCCGGACCGGTTCCTCTTCTGCCATACTGCCTGACGAATTCCCCTTCGGTTGTGTACTCACGTACGCAGGAAGCTGGACGGTCAAGTATGAGGATGTTCCCTTCCACGGTATGAGAGGAGGCTTCGATCGAGCCGAGAACATAGTTTGAATCACCGAGTTCAACGCCGATCGAGTCAACGAAGAGGAGTTCAAGAGTTATGCCAACATCTTCAGTAGATTCATTGATTAACGGGTCGGGCTGCCCGTCTCCACAGCCAGCGACCGCAAGACCAAGAATAATAGAGATGCAGGTCAACAGATATTTCATGATATACTCTCCTTTCCAGTACTGATATATTT
>QNDS01000443.1 GCA_003644925.1 Candidatus Fermentibacterota bacterium | reverse complement strand
TCTGTCTCTACCATTAAGCGGGACTTGGTGCCTCTAAAACTCCTGTTTCGTTGGGCATACGGAGAAAAGCTCATCGGGCATAAACTTAACTTCGACAAGATACCAACACCTTCAGCCCGAAGACCCCATTTTGAAGATGACGAGTGGGACGAGCTAATTAAAAAATCAGACGACTGGATAAAGCTCGTTCAGGGCAAGCACAAACGCCATGTTCGAAGCCGCACTTACCTTAAGCACTATATCCATATTCTTGGATATACCGGAATTAGACCGGGGACCGAAGTGCAATCAATTACATGGCGTTCGATCAAGAAGAAAGTGCTTTCAAACAAAAGTAAGACAGCCTATATCGTTCATATCTCGAAAGGTAAAACCGGACCACGAACCATCATCCTTAATGCCGAGTTAAACGATCACATTGATGCTCTTAAACAATTCCGGAAAAAAGAATTGAGCAAAGCTGGAAAATCCTTCAACAGAGATGAAGCAGTTTTTTGCAATTTCGATGGCACACCAACCCATTCGTTTAAAGGGGGCTTTGCTACTTTTCTTAAAAAATATAATCTACAAAATAATTTTGCGGGAAAGAAACGAGTTCCATACAGCCTGCGTCACACATTCGCCACTAGAATGATTGGTTACAGCACCAACCACTGGGATCTTGCTAAATACATGGGAACATCTGTTGCGCTTTTAGAGAAAAACTACGTACACAATAACCGTGAAACGATAGGGAGCAAATTTTTCGATCCAGACCCAAACAAGGGACAGGTGCTTAGACTGGAAGAAGAATCTGTAGACGATGTTCTTCAGGGACTGTTTAATCAACCGAACATTGAGCTTTAAAAATTTGACTGACATTCGATGTGGTACTGCGCACCAATGGACATGTTGTGGAAGTGCTGGAGGGTACGCAGGCTGCTTGCTCTGGATTGCCTGATCAGGCTGGTGATCAGGACTGTTGAACCTGTCCTGTTTGATGCTGACAGGGGTTGATAATGGAATTCGGCACGATGTTGCGTAGGAATATCCCGGCTACCTGATGTAGCTCCGCACATCCTCTACAGTTGGCAGGGGTATGCGGTGTGATACATTATCGTTTTCCGATTAGTTGCATGTGATACGTCAGCATTGGTGGGCTTCCAATACCTATGAGCGACCATCCCCACATCAAAAAATTGGGTGACCATCCTCGCACTAAAGAATCTGGTTTCATTGAGTGTTCGAATTGCGGTCATGAGGTGGCACCCAATGCTTCCATGTGTCCTGAATGCGATTATCCGTGGCCTCTGGCGCAAGACAAAAATCGGATGACATGCACAACGTGCAAAAAATTAATTTGTGTATACGTTAAGAGAAAGTACGCGCGATACAATCAGTGGGATAAAACCAGCATGTGCTATTACTGCGGTGCGCCGATACGTTGGAACCAAGTTAATGTTGAGGCGGATACGAAGCCATGGTATGAATCGTATTCAGGCCCGGATTGGTTGTTGTTATTTTTTGTCATAGTCATGGGGCTTTTCTTTCTTGGGATGATGATCGGGAAGTATTTTGGCCCCGCGAGTCCTTTCGGGTGAGCGACTTGTCTGTTTAAACCACAACCGTATCGGTTCCCCTGCTCAACCACCCATCAACCCTTAATCCAACTTTTAACTCAGCTATCTGTATTGGTTTAATGAACATAAAAATAAATCGGAGAACAAAAGACGTATGGTCATACAGGCAGGGGAATTGGGGGTGACGTTGGACACTGGAAATAATCGCATTGACTGCAAGCTGCAACGCCTAACGCCAGAAGGTTGGCAAGATTACCTTGAAAACGGTGAACTAAAACTGGGTCCGATTGACATTGGCACTCTACGGCCCGGTCAATATAGGCATGTGTCGGTGGATGCGTAGAGTTGGCACTGTATAAAAAAGAGGGTATTCAGAATTCTGTCCCAACGTAAATCAAGCTTGGTCATGGGATCATAATTCCACCATCCCACAACACTAATCCGGCAATTCCAGCTTTCTTTTACATTTAATTATTTTGAAGGGTATACAGGCTCAGTGTTCTGGTTTGGCGGGTCAGGCTGGGGATCAGGATTGTTGAATGATTTTGTAACCAGTATAGGAAGGTCACCCCATGAATTTGTCACCATCAGTTTCCGCCCCTGATTAGTATTACATATACACCATTTCGCCATTAGATATTCATGCACTACTAATCATCAAATTGCGTTACTTGTTTTTCTTAGTTAAGTTCAGAAGCTAACCGTAAAATTCATTGACAAAAAATCGACAAGGAAGTGATTTACTTTGATTCCCAAATTGGGGGTAGCTGTGCTAAGTAAATATCTTCTGTATCTCGTAGTAGTCTCATTGATTGCAGTCGTATCAACAGCATCAGCCGATAACCGTTGGGACAAGTTCAATGAGGAAGTCAAGAACAATGGCGATCAAGTGGATGTGGTGCTCGACCAGTCTACGGCGGGTTCCACTCCTTCCATTGATCCGAGGGTACTTCTAAATCCGGACACTCAGAATTGCCGAGGTCGGTGGGGAACGGGTTGCGATGGCTTCATGACGGACATGAGAAACCCAGTCAAAGTTAAATATCCATGCGATGGAAACGATGATCTTGTTTGTATCACGTCCGGAATGACGATGGGTTCCATTAAGCACGATATATGTTGTGATGCAGAAAAATCAAAGGGAGTAGTCGGGCATTGGTGTG
>QNDS01000442.1 GCA_003644925.1 Candidatus Fermentibacterota bacterium | reverse complement strand
CGCGCTCAACCTCAACAGCAACAATGTGACCCTCTCGGCATGCGTATTTCTTTGTCCTGTATTTAATAATCACTGGGCATACTTCCATACAGGGCCGTACTCGCTTGGACTTGGCTCTGATACCCATGCAAGCCTCAGCATCTTGCCGCTAGTCTTTGGCCTTGAGTACACGTTAGTCTGGTTGCCCATTAAATTAACCCGCTTTACCTCCAGAAGCCCTCTGGATACCATTGTTGATAGGGCGCTGGCTACCGCACCCTTTGAGTATCCCCTAAGCGCCGTATTCATCCTGGCACAAGTAAACGGCTCGCAGCCTATGTACTGGGCTGAGTTTAATATTCTCTCTGTTGCTGTTGATGGTTTCATCAGTGAGCCTCCTGGGGTGGCATATCAAACCGCAATACGCGCCCCTCGTTGAATTGCAGTGATGGGTGCATCTCAAGGCCGATAGTGCCCTCAAAAGCCCCGTTCCGTTGCTTCTCGACAATCATTCGCTGTGATGGGCGCAGTAAATATTCCTGCTCTGATGATGTGAGTTTGATGTTCCCGGCGAGCTTTTTTTCCAGCTTTGCTTTTTTCTTATCCGACCAGTGAATAATTACGTTGTGGACAAGATCGGTTAATTCGCCAGCCCCCCGTACATCGAACTTATTGGGGATATATTCCTGCCCCTGGCTGGATGGCTTGCGAACATGGCACACCAGATGGATGTGGATCCCGAAGGCTTTGGCCGTTGCACACAGGGCGTCAATAAAATCCTTCTCTGCCCCCCTCTCGCCGTATGGCAAGCCGCATTTTGTCAGCGAGTCCAGCAGGATATGTTTACACCCCAAATCCTTTGCCATGTAAAACACTGCCCCCAGTACCCTTGCCGATGGAGTGGTGTCCAGCTTGTCGTAATACGCCAGATTGCGGTGATTCCACTTTGACCACGTTTTGATAAACCCTGGCGCTGGGTTTTCAGTTCCTGCGGCCTGCTGGCACATGCGCTGCTGGGTATTCCTGACCGGCATCTCAAAGCTCATAATCCCGCATGGCTCACCGTCAAGCGCAAACCATTCCATCATCTGCCCGGTAATCATGGATTTAAAATGCCCATTCATGCCAGCGTGGATAGTTACCTCACCGGGGCGGAATCTAATCATATCGTGGGTTTTAGGCCACGGGAGCTTTGCGCCACTAAGCACAGTCCCAGTTCGGAAGTGTTCAAGCAACTCCTCGCCGTAGGCATCACCCCACTGGATATCCTGGGATTCCTGCTGCCCTAAAAAAGTAATCAAGTCCCTGTCGGTATAATCACACTCTGAGAAATTCAAAATACTTGCTCCTGAGTCGAGTTAGTGTGCGCTCGATTTATTCCATAGTTTTTAACGCTGCGGGACTTCATGCCGTTTCGCCATGTTGCAACCCAGTCAGCTTTTTTAACCCCCTCACCAGCCCAGTAATCAATCCACGATTCAAGCTCAAGATCTATATCAAATCCCGGCACACTTTTAGATGCCCATGCCCTCATTTTTTCAGTGATTTGAAAGTCTATTGAAATGGAAGTTTTTTGCTTTTGCTTTTTTATGGTTAGAGGTTGGAGGTTAGAGGTTAGAGGTTTAGGGTTAATTTGGGTTTCACTTGGGTTTAATTGGGTTTTATTATTAACCGAATGGGTTTTATTATTAACCGAATGGGTTTTATTTTGCTTATTTTTTGACCCTTTTGGTCTGCCACCTTTTTTACCGTTTATTGTATTTGATAGGCAGAGTCCGTGATATTCTTGTATCTCCTCCTCTATCCTGTTCTGCACATAAACACCGTCATCACCTACTGAAAAAAACTTCGTTAATACAAACCCAACAGCATCAATTTCCTCCTGACTTGATGCCCAAGTCCAGTCAATAGCGTCCTCTTTTGTGGGGAATCTTTCGCGGTCATAACAAGCGTCAATTAACAGGGTATAGACTCCATGCTGGAGTATTGACAGCCTGCCTGCCTTTTTGTGGTAGTCGCCTATGTTCCGCCTGTAGTGATGCACTACTGAGAAGCCTTCTGGCGCGTTCTGTTGAACGAAACCAGTTCAGCGTCAATCTGCCACTGCTCCAATGCAATACCCTGGCTGCGCTCATAGGCGCACATTTCGAGGGTCAGCCGGTCAAGCTCTGGCTCTACCTCTGGGCTACGCATGAAGTTATCAACGTCTGATTGGGTGGCAACACGACTGCCAGCCATAATCACAGCGCCGGTATCGTCAATAAATGGGTAAAATTCAAATGGTCTTGATGTAGCGTTGACTATCACTTACAACCCCTTTTCCTATAGACGTAAAAAAACACCCGCTAATGTGCTTATGCTGCAAACAATTCTGGCCGTAGCTGGTAGCGGATTTTCATCGCCTGTACCTGCGGTATGGGCTTGTCATCTGCCCACTGGGATACGGCCTGCGACCTTATACCTAGCGCCTTTGCAAGCCCTCCGGTAGTTCTAAACATGCCGATGGCTTCGCTTTTTGTAATAATGATTTCTTTAGTCATGGGTCGATTGTAAGCCTGCTGACCCGCAAAAGGCAAGCAGTATTTATTTATCTTTATTTCAAATACCAGTTGACTCTATAGGTAATATGCCTTACATTTGACTCACGTTATCGAGAAGCACACCGGAGAGACAAGATGAGCAACTACACCGAAAGCGACTATAAATCCTTTGGCGAAGATCAGGGCTTTAAGTGGGACGAGGGAATG
>QNDS01000441.1 GCA_003644925.1 Candidatus Fermentibacterota bacterium | reverse complement strand
CATTCTCAGCGATAGCAACATCGCCCTTGTAACTTTCATCGACCAGTGTTTCCGGAGAGATATTGAAAGACAGCATCAATGATGGATACAGCCCGGAAAAATCAATGGTGCAGATATCCTTGTGCAAACCAAGCACAGATTCCATTACATACGCACCCTCAAATTTATCTTGCTTCTTTCGCTTTGATTCATCCTTTTTAGTAAACCGATACATCTTTGTTGACATGCGATTTTCATTCTTAGAAGCGTATTTGAGGATAAATGCATCGTTCAAATAACCTGTCATAGTTGAGAAAGAAGATAGGAACCGATTACAAATATGGCTCTGAACTTTTAGCGCGTCAATAAACTTTTCTTTAGCTTCAAGTTGCACTTGCCTATCAACATCAACAAGGTTATATTTTTTCAACTTAGACAAATCATTTTCAAACAGCCAAACAATCTGCTCAGCTTTACCATTACCAGGAACCTCTTCAAAAACATCCTTTTCCTTGCCCTCCCCTAAAAGTGTCTTTGAAATATTGTCCAAGGAATAAGAAACACGGACCCCGGATCCCTTAGCATCTTTAGTATAGAATTTTTTGAAAACATTCATCTGATCTAGAAAATTTACAACCTGCCAGACTGGCTTATATCCAAAAATATCACATCTAGATTTCAAAACTATTTCATCATAAGCATCACCATTCCAAGCGATAATCACATCATGCTTGCCTATCACTTCTAAAAAATTACCTAGCAAATCATGCTCGCCATATTTCCCGCCTTCACTAGCCAAAAAATCAGTTTTATCTTTTGACCGATTGTTTTTATAATCCCATTCGCGAAAAGCAGCACTCAATAGCTTATGCCGTTTTATCTTCCCCCAACCTAGTCTAGCATCGGTCTCAAAATCGTAATAAAGGATTCTAAGGCTATCCGAAAAAGTTACTTGATTGTCTGTTAGGAACCGATTGATAGGCGCTACATCGGCCTCCAATGGCTTCAGACCGAGACTTCTAATTTGCTCGAAAACTTCAATCCGATTTTTCCAGTTTGGCTGTGTAAAGAGTCTAAGGTATTTTCCATCCTCTCGAACACCGTCAACAATAGACTCTAAATTTCCCTTATAAGAATTCTTTTCAATGAAGAAATACCAGTCGAAAGGGACTCTCTTTATTATACGTTCTTCCTTATCCCAACTGGACAAACAAATCTCGCTTGTTCGGTAATCATACCAGCCTGAAGAATAGCCAGCAAACATACTATCCTCCTTCCCATATTTTGAAGAGTGTTTGATCGATCAAACAAAAAGAGCGGGTGAGGTTGGCTAGTCCTCACCCGCTCAAAAGCCTATGCAAAAGGTCTTCCATTCCTCTCACAATTGGCCATGGAAGTCAATCTCTAATCTTCCTCTTCTCCTTCTACCCCCGGTTCATCCCTCTCAAGCTCAATGATCTCAAATTTCAAACCCTTCTTCAATTTCCTTACATGGATTCCAACGCCCCCGCCACCAAAAGCATCTTCATCAACAACAATCATCTCGTCATCGTCCCAACTACTTTTAAACTTCTGCCCAACTAATTTCATCAACGGCGAAATTGGCTTGCGACCGGGCGAACTTCCCTTTTCGGGCGGATTCTTTTCGCGCTCAATCTTCAACTTCGCATTTAACTCTTTTACGTCCATTCCCTTGCCACCATCGGCCTTGGGCTTAGCCGCCTTGATCAGCTTGTTCCGCAGCTTGTCATCTTTGATCCTAGCAAGGACATTTAACTTGAAAATCTGGATACTCCCAGCATCTTCCTTCGTGAAAATTTCCGCAATACGAATAAACGAATAAGCAGAACCTCGCTCTAAACCCAAAACCTTTTTGGAAAATTCTTCAAAACTCTTGAACTTTTCGTTCTTGTATTGTTTCTTGCCAACAATCAAAGCAAGCTCACGTCCAATCTCCCAAGCATCACCCCCAGACCGACGAGACAACTTCAAGATCTTTTCAACACGATCTTCCAAGGATACTTCTTCCTCTTCCTTTTCCTCTTCTTCCTCTTCAGATTCTTTCTCTTCTTCCTCTTCTTCCTCTTCAGATTCTTTCTCTTCCTCTTCTTCCTCCTTGAAACCGCCCGTACCATCCTCGCTCACGTCGTTGCCACAAAACCAACAATACGTATCAGCATCTTGAATAAAGCGATCGCAACCACCGTCATCAGGATCACAAATCTCCGGCTCCTCGCCCTTCTCACTCTCCTTCTGATATTTTTTAGCAAACTTCTTAAACCATACCTCCATTTTCTCAATCAATTTTTCATCGCTCAATTTTCCTGGCTTCTTTACGATCTCATGTTCAATTGCATATGCTTCTGCTGCTGCTCGCATAAACTTTGCTTTTTTAGCCATTTCCATTTCTCCTGTTCTGATTGTAGAGTTTTCTAAGCTCCAAAGTTAAAAAATCCGCCGGATCTTTTCCTTCCGGCAAACGAACTACAATAACCCGTTTTCCTCGAAACCAACCTTCAACTTGTTTTGAATAGTTGCGACCTGCCAAATCACCCTCCTGCCAAACTACGATCTTTCGGAATGAATGTAAATCAAAAATTTGTTCTTCTGTCAAGTTACTTCCACAAGTAGCAATCGAATTAGAGAATCCAGCTTGATAAATCCTAATAGCAGAAATCCAACCTTCCGACAAGTGAATTATTTTCCTTTCTCTGTCCAAGAAATCATAACCGAACATTGCCCAAGCGTGAT
>QNDS01000440.1 GCA_003644925.1 Candidatus Fermentibacterota bacterium | reverse complement strand
TGATCGTCAAGCATACCGGATTGATGGGTAGTGAAGATAAGGAAGCCTGACACACCGATACTCATGACAAATACAAAAAGAGTGAGGGCAACTGCGATTTTGCTCGAAAGGAAATATGCGAAACCGTGCCATCGATTCATCTTTCCGAACGGCTTGCTGTATCGTCTGGATACTCTCAGGAGTGACATGCTCTAGACTTTCTTCTGTTCGGATTTATCCAGAGAAATGCTCCAGAGTTCATCAAATGCCTTTTCCCATGTTCTATCGATTGCCATTATCCTGGCATTTTTGCTCATTGAATCGCTTAACTCTTTGTTCATGGCAATTTTAAGGATAGTATCAGCAAGGGATTGCGGATCGTTACTTTTGAAAACAAGCCCTGTTTTCCCGGTTTCGATTATTTCCTGGGGTCCTCCCCTGTCGCTGACAACTGCGGGAAGCCCGGAAGCCTGCGCTTCAAGGACGGAGTTGCCATAAGTATCTGTGGAACTGGGGAAAACGAATATATCCGATGATGCATATACTCTGGAAAGATCTTCTCCGTGAAGTACACCGCAGAAATAGCACCCTCTTCCGCTGAGTTGATTGACAAGATCTCCGCGAAACGGCCCATCCCCTGCCATATAGAGTTCGAGGTCAGGCATTGTATTGCGGGCGATAATGAACGCCTCAGCGAGGATATCAAGATCTTTCTCGCGGGAGATTCTCCCGGCGTACAGAAGCTTCATTGATTCCGGGTTTCCCCCGAATCTCAGTATGAATTCATCCGATTTCCAGTCAGGCGAGAACAGGCTGCAATCTGTTCCCCTTGGAAAGAGCTTCATTCTGTTTTTGGAAATTCCCATTTTCTCCAGGTCGTCCATGTAGTATCTGCTGGGAACCAGAACTATATCCACATTACTGTAGAACCAGGCGGCTGCCGTTCCTGCCAGCTCCCCCATCTTGCCATCCTGGGCGATATGGTTCACATGCCTTGGGTAATCAGTGTGGTAAATGCCGGCAACAGGGATTCCCAGAATCCTTGATATGCCAAGCGCTGCGAACCCTACAGGGCCGGGTGTGGATATGTACATCATGCCGAATCCTTCATCCTCCACGAATCGCAGAACTTCAAGAAAAGGCGGAATGGAGAGAAGTTTTGAATGATAATCCGGTACCGGGAATTCACGTATGGGGGGGAAATTGACCACCCATCCGGGAAAGGAAAGAGGTCTGCTCTGCGAGGCTATCACAGCCATCTCTCTACCTCTGTCCATAGCCAGGCGGCTGCATTTCTGAATCGTTCGGGAAACACCGTTCAGATCATCTATTGTATCGGTAAACCAGACCCTTTTATCAGAGTTTATTAGTCTTCCGGAGATTTCCGGTGAGACCACAGAAGCAATACTCTTTATCGCCTCTCTCCCCTTCTTTCTGCTCAGATAGGCCATGGGATAGGGAATATTGAGAAGAATAACCGGAATAAGAGCTGTGATCGCTTCAAGGGCATCGAGAAGCCTTCCATCCGTGATACGTTTAACAAGCAGTGAGGAATAGTGCTGGAATAACCTGTTACTGAGCCTGTTAAGTATCTCAAATGTACGCTCATCTATACCTTCAGCTTCCAGTTCTGGGCTTCCGGAACGAAGGTTCAGATCTTTGCCGATTTCTATGAGCTGGTCAGCGAAGATCGTTTCAAAACCCGGTTTATCGGATTTTCGGGCTTTCTTGATGAACTGATGGAAAAGGAAATCCGCCTTATGCCACATTGTTGGTTCATGAGGAGATATGGATGGCCTGAAGAATCGATCTGCCGCCATTGTGGCTATAGCAGGTATCTTCTTGGCGGTGAGCCTGTTACGATAGAAGGAATATGCAATGGAATAGACGGAATAGGCGGAGCGGATAGCGTTGCCGTGCTCGCCCCGGAGGATTCCTTTCCCCTTATTAATCTGGTTCAGATAGTCTTCAAGGTTATCTGCATCCGCTACCTCTGTAAAGGTCAGACCCATGAACCTGCCGCAGTGATCGTCGGACCCGCCGGTGAAACCGGTGAAATCAGGATCATTCTTAATAGATCTGACAATTGGAACAACTGATTCGTTCTCCAGTTTTGATCTTGTCCCGTTAAGAGATTCAATAAGACCGATCCTTTTTACGACGGTTACGAATTCATCGTTATTCAGGTCCGTATCCGGGAAATAGAAAGGATGAGCGAGCGAATGGATGATGCCCTGGTCCTCAATATAATCCATAAGTGACGGGAATGAATCTCTGAAGGCGATCATCTCCTCATGCTGCACAGGAGTGATATTGAACAGAAGAATATGAATCGATGTTCTTTTTCCCGGGAGATATGTTCTTATCTCTTCACTTATGAAAGTCCCCGGCAGGTGAGATATGCTCAGAGCTCCTTCTATCGTATTGATATCTGTTATCGTGACGAAGTCCATGCCGCGCTTCCGGGCAAGTTCGTATATCAACTCTGGCGGCGTGAAGCTCTCAGGGGCTTTGAGGGATCGGAGAGCCCATCGTCCGGATTCCTTCGAGTACTTTGAATGAACATGAAGGTCACATGAAAGAGCAGCCATTCTACCTCCCTGAAATCTCCCTGAATGATCGGATGAGTATCATACGAAAGTATCAGGCTACGGTCACGCATGGCTGGGGGCCGTAATTATGGGGGTCGTATCTTGAATTTTGGCATTTCATTTGTTAAGACATTTACGAATGCCAAAATTCAAGATACGACCCCG
>QNDS01000439.1 GCA_003644925.1 Candidatus Fermentibacterota bacterium | reverse complement strand
CGGCATTTGCCGTAATGTTTTTCGTGTTCGCGGTTATTTACTCGCTGAAGCATATGAAGGGTCACTCCGGTCTCTGGCGTTATTACATCTACCTGCTTGCAACTTTAATAGCTACTCTGGGAATCCTCTTTTCAACAACGTTCATGCTTCTGCTGATATTGTGGGGATTTCTCGGTCTGATGCTCTACCTTCTCATAAATTTCGGAAATAACGAGGGAACACCAGAATCAGCCAGAAAATCTCTTGCTATTATTGGTGGAACGGATGTTCTTCTACTTCTTGGCATAGTTATCATCTGGAAAATTGTTGCAGGTGATTCGGGATTTTCAGGTTTCGTTCACCTTCAGTTCGCTAGACTCGGCATACCTCTGACAAGCAGGGGACCGGTAATAGCATATTTGTGCCTTGCCTCTGCCGCTTTTGCAAAAGCTGGAGCCATGCCCTTTCATACATGGCTTCCGGATACAGCCAGAGATGCACCTGTTCCGGTTACCGCTTACCTGCCGGCTTCACTCGATAAACTGCTTGGTATCTATTTCCTTGCAAGGATAACACTCGATGTTTTCGTCATGACCCCTGCAATGAATACCATTCTAATGGGACTGGGAAGCTTAACGATAATGGCAGCTGTCATGATGGCGCTTGTACAACACGATCTAAAAAGACTTCTTGGTTACCATGCTGTCAGCCAGGTGGGCTATATTGTTCTGGGTATTGTTACGGGCAACCCCGTTGGTATAGCAGGAGCTCTTTTTCACATGTTCAACAATACTATTTACAAATCCAGCCTTTTTATGGCTGCAGGAGAAGTCGAGAGAAGAACAGGTACTTCTAACCTTTCGAAACTGGGGGGACTGGTCAAAGCCATGCCTCTGGTATTCGCGGCTTTCCTTATAGCAACGCTCTCCATATGCGGAGTACCGCCGTTCAATGGTTTCGCCTCCAAATGGATGCTTTATCAAGGGATAATAATGTCCGGAGGATCTGGAGGATTGTGGTTGTTGTGGCTTGTAGCTGCAATGCTGGGCAGCGCTCTTACACTTGCCAGTTTTATGAAACTGCTGCATGCAGTCTTCCTGGGACAGCCATCCGAAATATCCGTGAAAGTTATAGAGAAGAAGGAAAAGAGCGGATTCGCTACATTACTTCCACTTTCCATTCTTTCTATTCTGTGTATCGCCCTGGGAGTGTTCGCCTGGAAGATTCCGTTTGGAGATATTTTCAGCCCCGAGGTCAGAGGACAGCTTGAATTTCCGGGCATATGGAACTCAGGCCTCGCGACAGTAATGCTTATACTTGGCCTTATCATCGGTTACCTCATATACCTGGCCGGGACATTGAAGAAGGCCAGAGTAGTGGAACCTTTTGTTGGTGGAGAAACTCTTGAAGAGAATCCGGACATGAGGGTATCCGGCGCTGAATTCTACAAAACCATCAAGGAACTGGGTTTGCTCAAGGGTATTTACCGCTGGGCCGAAAAGAAATTCTTTGACTTGTACGTTGTTGCCGGGAAGTTTGTTGCCGGTTTTGGTGTAATTTTCTCTTTCATGCATAATGGCATACTGTCCAGATATTTCCTCTGGTTTATTGTCGGACTCGTTGTCATATGCATAGTACTGCTCTGATTGGGCTGAGAATATGATTGAATTATACGTCCTTCTGGGGCTGATGATCGCTGGAGCGGTAATAGCTATAGAGGTTAAGAATCTTCTGTCAGCCGTTATAGCCGTAGGTATCACAGGGCTTGCACTGTCCATCATTTTCCTTCTTCTGAAAGCACCGGATGTTGCCCTTACCCAGATCGTTGTCGAAATAGTTGCTGTAATCCTTCTTATCAGGGCAACCCTGCACAGGGAGATAGCGCAGAAATCATGTGGAACAAGACCCTTCGGAGCTATAATGGGAGTTCTGTTCATTGGACTTGCAGCAGTCGCGGCACTTGTAACATTCAGCAGTGGTCTTAATCCGTTCGGAGAACCGCTGATGACAGTTTCCAGGTTTTATCCACTGAACGCCATAACAGGAACAGGCGCAACGAATGTAGTATCATCAATAATCCTTGATTATCGTGCCTATGATACTCTGGGAGAGGCAACTGTTCTTTTTACAGCAGTGATAGGTGTACTTACTGTAATGCGCAGCGTCGGGAAGAAGAAAGCTGAAGATTTGCAGGAGAAAAATGAGTAAAGAACACGATCCCGGAATGTCCGTCATTGTAAAAACGGTCACCAGGCTTACCGTCGGCTTGATATTCCTTTACGGAATTTACATCATTCTGCACGGTCATTTAACGCCAGGTGGCGGGTTCGCCGGCGGGGTTATCATAGCCCTCTCTTTCATCAATCTTGATCTGGCCTTTGGCGGCGGTGTTTCGGCTAAGATATTTTCCAAAGGAAGCACCAGTGTTGTAGAGGCACTCGGAGCTATCATGTTCATTGCCCTCGCTCTGTTCGGAATGAGGTATGGAGGATTCTTTGATAACTTCCTGCATCCTGACGGAAATCCTGGACAGCTTGTCAGTGCTGGAATAATACCTCTTGAGAACATTGCAATCAGTCTTAAGGTTGGTGCCGGTCTGTTCGGTATTTTCCTTACTTTGATAGTACTTCAGAAATTTGAATCGGAGAAGAAGTGATGGATGCGTATATGCCTTATGTACTCTGCATGATACTCTTCAGCATCGGTATCTATGCGATCCTTTCAAAACGGAATATTATCAAGATCATACTGGGAGTCG
>QNDS01000438.1 GCA_003644925.1 Candidatus Fermentibacterota bacterium | reverse complement strand
TATACTAAAATCGGAAATGGAACGCAAATATAGGGTTAGAGGGAGATATCAAGTGAGAGCGGTAAAGTTAAATATGTAGTCCCTGATTTCATCCCTCACGCGGCGGTAGTGAATTAAAGCTTCCTCTTCAGTTTCGGCACTTTCTGCCAGTCTCGGAGGATCATCGAATCCTCTATGAATCACTTTCGTTTTTGCAGGATATACAGGACACATCTCGTTCGCATGACCGCATACTGTAACCACATAGTCGAACTCAGCATTCTCAATATCATCAGTGGTTTTACTTCGTTGGCTGGAAATATCGATACCGATTTCGCGCATTACTATTGCAACAAGAGGATTGAGTCCGTGTTTCTCGATTCCCGCCGAATACGGTTCGATAACATCACCTCTGAGGTGACGGCAGAGACCCTCCGCCATCTGACTCCTGCAGGAATTCCCGGTGCATAGAAAAAGCACTCGAATCTTTTCACTCATGCTTATTCCCCTGATCCTCTTTCATACAATAACAATTTCAATCCGGACAAACTATCTTTTGATTTGGCTCCTGATCAGGCTTACTGCCATTCTCTGAATTTTCCAGACAGCCTTACACTCAAGCTGTTGATCAGTATTATCGACCAGGGCTCACCTCGTGCCTGTTAATCCAGGCCAAGAGATCACTTAACATTATTTCATTATCCAGATCGTTGTGCAGCTCATGGTATCCTGCGGGGTAGCTTATAAATTCCTTATCGCTCGCTTGAATTCGATCGAAAAATACCTTTGCGCCCTCAGCAGAATTGATTTGATCGCCGCCGCCATGAAGCATAAGAAGTGGAGTACTGATACTCTCCCCCCACATCTTCACAGATTCCAGTGTAGATAACACTTCAGTCCCCCATCTTGCGCTTACTCTTCCATGAACAAGCGGATCATCCTGATAAGCCTTTACTACCGCCGGAATCCGGGAAATGGCATTATCATCAAGACCTAAATCTATTGCGAAACCCGGATATATGCGTGAAAGAATTCGAGCCACTGCAACCTTAAAGGGTTTAGCTAAACCCACCGGCTCTATGGGTGCTCCGGAGACAATCGCTCCTGCTATCTGTTCGTTTTCCCACTGGATGAAATCCAGCACTACTAGAGCCCCCATGCTATGTCCCAGCAGGTAAATGAGATGTCCCGATTGCTGCGTACTGATCACATTAATGAAATTCAACAGGTCGTTGCTGTACTGAAGCCACGAGTCTATGTGACCGCGCTGGCCTGGAGAGTTTCCATGACCCCGTTGATCATACCCGTATACAGCGATCTGATTAGAGACCAGATGATTAACAATATTCATGTAGCGACCGCTATGGTCTCCAATTCCATGAACTATTGCAATTACAGCACGGGGGGAAACCTCCGGCAGCCAGCACTGAGCGTAAAGAGAGTAACCATTCATCCCTTCAAAATGAAACTCACTATGCTGCATTCATCTCCCTATTCACACCTCCAGAAAACAGGATGTATTAAGTAATTTGTTTACTCCTGGCTGCACTTCCGGAACATACCTCTCTCATTACACAAAGGCTGCAACTTTTCTTTCTTGCCGGAAATGATACCGCATTAAATATCACATACAACACCAGTACAAACCAGTAAGTCCAGCTGGAATTGTTGATTATCGCAAATACAAGAGAAGTCAGAAGGATTACAGGCGGAGGAATGATATAGAAGAAAGAGAGATTCATCCCGGTTTTCAGGTTGCCACTATCCTGCTTGAATAATGCAGATGAGATTTTTCCCCAGCCCAGATGACACAATTTACCATAATAATAGCAGCCGCTGCAAAGATGTTTTTTCAGTAAGATCTGGATTATCACGATCATGATCACCCATACAATAGTAAGTAACGGCAGACCTGAGTGTGTCCATACAGGCCAGAGAAGATATCCTGCCAGTACCCATATCGTTAAGTAAAGCAGGTTCTCGCGGATAATCAAGGAAAGAGGGAATGATTCATTCCCTTCAACAATATTGTCTTGATAGCATTTATACATTTCTATTCCTATAAGTTCTTTGCCGGATTTGCGACTCTAATTTCAAGGAGTCTAACCATCGAATGAAATTACTTTAATCATTTTCCTTCTTTTCTGGCAATAATCCTGTTGACCGCATGCTGGTGCTGCACCCCGCTGGACATGCAATCAAAGATATCCTCGTTGCAGTATTCAATTTTCCAATCATGGTAGTAAGTGAATAGTTCTCCTGAAATCCACTTGAAGGCAGCCTTCTCCGCGTCGGGAGCTTTTTCAATGAAGGGTTTCTTCACAAAAACCGAGAATACGTTCAATCCGCCAGGACTGGTGAAATTGCGGTAATTCAGAAACAGATCCTTCCGCTGTTCAGGCGGAACGTACTGAAGAACTCCTGTCGAGAACAACACGTCATATGATTCGGTGAGGCGGAACTCATTAATGTCAGCCACGAACGCATCTATCGTAACGCCTGCTTCTGCAGCAAGCTGCCTGGTTTTCTCAACACCTGCGGCTGATGTATCAAAAGCGGTAACCTGATAGCCGTTTCGGGCAAAAAATATAGCGTTCCGCCCTTCACCACAGCCAATATCGAGAAGCCGCAGCGAGCGTTCAGGAGGCAGCATCTGCAGAACCCGGTAGCATGAATTAGACGGGGTTTTACCCCAATAACAACCCGGACGTTCATATCGTTCGCTGTACAGATTCATCGTGTCTTTCAAATCAGTCACTTCTATGTTCGTCTT
>QNDS01000437.1 GCA_003644925.1 Candidatus Fermentibacterota bacterium | reverse complement strand
TCCTCGCCCAATGGCGTCGGCGCTTCACCCAGTAGCGGCTCCAGTTCCAGAACCGAGAATTTCTCGCCGGCAAATTCGTACACCGGTGACTTGTTCTTCAGCAGTTCCTGGTAATCGGCAGGTAACATACGTGCAACACCGGCGACGCTGGCCAACGGAATCAGGTAATTGTGTTCGCCGGCGACCACGCCAATTGCCTGCATGACGGCCAGTGTGAACGGAATTCTGATGGTAAAGCAGCTGCCTTTGCCGGTATCGGATTCGATTTCAATCGAGCCACCGATCTGTTTGATCTCTGTATTGACGACATCCATGCCAACGCCGCGCCCGGCCAGGCCGGTTACCTTGTCAGAGGTAGAGAAGCCGCTGTTCAGAATAATTTGCATGAGTTGCTGCGGCTGCGGCTTGCTCTTCTTGTCGATCAGTCCCAGCTTGATCGCGCGCGCCTGGATTGCTTTGAGGTTGAGACCTGCGCCATCATCTTCAACGCGTACAACAAACTCTGTGGCCTCAGCGGCGACGGTAATACTGATCTCACCTTCTTTCGGCTTTTTAAGCTTGCGCCGCACTTTTGGCGGCTCAATGCCATGCGCCACCGAGTTACGCAGCAAGTGCTCGAGTGGTGCCGTAATTCTTTCCAGTACATTGCGGTCGAGCTGATCGCCACCACCGGTCATGCGTAACTGCAAACGTGCGTGCTTCTTTGTTTCGCTTGCCGCTGTACGAACAATACGGCGCAGACGCGGTGCGATGGTGCCGAAATGCACCATGCGGGTTTTCATCAGGCCTTCCTGCAGCTCCGTGCTAACCCTGGATTGTTTGACCAGCAGGGTTTCGGATCTGCGCGCGGCTTCATCCAGCAGTTCCTGCAGGTTCAGTAGATCAGATACGGATTCTGACAGGCTGCGGGACAGTTGTTGCATGGAGGAGAACCGGTCCAGTTCCAGTGGATCGAACTCCTCCGATCCTGCCGGTGCTTCCTGCTGATACCTGGAACGTATCTGTGTTTCGGTCTCGATTTCGAGCTTGCGGAACTGTTCCCGTAAACGTGAAATGGTTTCATCGAATTCTTTCAGGTTGTCGCGCAACTGGCCAACTTCCTGCTCGAGCTGTGAGCGGAAGATACTGATTTCACCGGCTGAATTGACCAGTGAATCGAGCAGGTCTGCATTGACACGGATGTGCTGAGCACCCTTGGCCTCTTCTGTAGCTTCCTGCGTAACCGGAGCGCTGGGTACCTGCACTGAAACCGGTTTCGCCACTTCTTCGGCGGCCGCTTGCCCGGTCTCTTCAATGACTGGTTCTACAACTTCTTCTTCAACCTGCTCAAGGATTTCATCATCGGCCCTTTCTTCAGCCTGAATTGATTCTTCCACTTCAGCAGGCTCTTCCACCGGCTCCGGAATCGCCTCAATCTTGTCAGTTTCATCCGCGCTCGCGCTCGGCTGTACTGGAACCGCCGTCAGGGCTTCAACCTGTTGTGCAAACAGTTTCAGCGCTTCACCCGCCTGCGGAATAGTGCCCTGGTTTGCCTGCTCCACCCATCCGTTCAAACGGTCACAGCCTTGCTCAAGCGCTTCAATAGCAGATACCGATGGTGGTAGCAGCTGGCCGGCAATGCGCTCCAGCAGGCTCTCCATCGCGTGGCTGAGGTCACCCATTGACTTGACGCCGGACATGCGTGCGCCACCCTTGAAGGTATGGATTTCGCGTTGCAGGTTGGCGACGATAGTCAGGTCGGGCAGATTATCACGCCAGGAATTGAGTAAAGAGTCACAACTCGCCAGAACTTCAACGGCTTCTTCGAGGAATATGCCAAGGATTTCGGTATCGACAGGATCGGATTCAGGCTCTTCGGCAACTGTTTCTTCGTGAACCTCTTCTTCACCTTGCGCTTGCTCTTCCCCGACCGGTTCTTCCCCGGCCAGCTCTTCTTCCTCTACAGATGAATCGGCCTGCTCAGCTTCGGCGGTTTCTTTAAGTGCATCTTCCTCTGCTCTCAGAGCAACTTCGCGCTCTTCAGGTGTAAGTTCGAACTCAACGGTAAGGGCAAGTAGTTGCTCGATCTGTGAATCTTCATCATCTGCCAGTTCAGCTTCCGGATCACCTTCGTGCACAGCAAGGCAGGTCTGCAAATGTGCCAGGCTGGTCGCAATGGTCCACATTGCCGTATCGGTAAACGTCTTGCGGCTGAGTTGTTGGGCTTCGAGGAAACCCTCAAACGCCTTGGCGACATCAGCTTCCCGGCCTATTGGCTCCAGTGCGACAGCACCGGCAATGGTATGGATGGCGCGGATATGGTCATCGGTCACTGTCAGGTCACGATTTCGTGAAATACCGTCCATCAAACCCTTAAGGGTGGCGAGGTTGTCAGCCAATTCCTTGCGTACGAGGTCCTTAAGAGTGACTTCGTCCGGCACTTCTGACGGTGCGTCTGCTGTTGCAATGGGCTCACCCGGTGCCTGCGAATCGCTGTCGACAGCGCTACCACCAGGTAACAGGGCGGCCAATGAGGCGGGTAAAACTTTATCCAGGCTGGCCCAGTCAGGTTTTTCCCCGGCTGAAATCTTGTCTGCCTGTGCACTGATGGCTTCAATTGCGGCTGCGTCTAATTCCGATGTTTGTTGCAACAGGCGTTGCTTCATGGTCGGCATAGCGGCACTGGCCAGGCTGACAATGACAGCAACGTCATCAATGGCTTCGATATTGCTATCCAGCAGATTATTCAGCAAATCTTCAATATGCCAGGAGAAAT
>QNDS01000436.1 GCA_003644925.1 Candidatus Fermentibacterota bacterium | reverse complement strand
TAAATTCGGGCAGACATGGGGCTACCCTGACCAAACACGAAACCCGTAAACCGGCCAGCTTCCGTGTAGCAATTACGCTTATTAGAGCGACTGAGCCAGGCAAGTTCAGGAAGTGAGCCAAGCCCCACGTTTGATGTGAAATCACAGCACAGATCAATTCTGCTGACTTTGATCTCCTGTGCTTGGCCTAATTCGCGTACAAGATAGCCCAGATATTCAACAGCGGGTTCCATTCCTGATTCAGTTAAACCTCGACTTCTCAATTGAACGGCAGCGAGTGGCATTTTCTCGGATGCTCCACTAGAAAGCCTGATGTTGTACATGCCATCGTTCAGAATGTAAGGAAACCTAGGTGCACCCCTGGCTAATACTTTGAACCGGCTGTCTTGGATCTCAAGAATTGCTTGTGACTGTTCCTCGAAATCATCTGATTGAGCCAATTCTTTTAGCTCAATAAGCTTTTGTTCGATGTGGTCGCGGAGATTTCCGGAATAAGAGAGATACAGGCTATCAATACCAGCTCGGAGAATCTTTGAATCCCCATCAACGCTGTTTGCAGGTGCTGTGTTACTAGGTGGCGCACCAGGTGAATCAGGATCAGCACTGTGTGCGGGCAGGTCGCGCGCAGAGTCTGTCTGCGTCCGCGTCTCTGCCTTTCCCTTAGTAGACTTTCCAAGGAGTGTCGGTGAATTACTTTTTCTAGCTTCGTGTAGTTTTGACGATTTGGTCATTTTGACCTCCGTTAATAAAAGAGGTCTCCAAAAATAATTAAATAATTTCGAACAGTGAACTACACGATTTGTACAAATCAGGTCACAGGGTATTTATTCCAGCGTCGAATAAACTGACTCAATGACCTTGCTGGATCTGCCCCATCAATTGGATACAGCTCCAATTCAACACAGATGAGATTGTATTTGTCTTCTTCCGTCATGCTCTTAATGTCCCCAGTATCACTTAGGAGGTGGAGCACGTACCTCAATAAGCCGAAGTCATCCGGCTTTTCCAATCTAGGGCTTCTAATAGCATTCAGTAAAATCTTGGATACTGATCGGTCACCACTCAGCCTTGCGATAGCTAACCTTGTGGCCACCGACCGACACCCCAGGCATGATGGGTCCACTCTTATCGCGTCTGCCAGAGCCGTTCTCCAACCAGTCTTTTTTTCCCTCACCATTTGAATCATGACATTCATAGGTATTCCAAATACTTGAACAGCCCTAATACTGAACATCAGTGAAAAAAACCAAGCTAGAAAATTTGCTGACTTTACATTTCCTATTTCATTGGTTAACCAGTCTGGCGGCGGAAGTTCTTCAAGTGATTTTGTTGCTTCTACCCGGTTTTCGGCACTGATTATATTTGGCAACTCATTGCCTATTTCGGGGATTGAAGACGCAAGGTTTCCATGCTGACTAAACGACAATTCGTAAAATTCACAAAGGGGTACTTCTGCTGAAGTCAACAACTCGATTTTTTCTGGATGCTCATTGAACTTTTGAAAAATCTCATCTTGTTCCTCAAGATTCTTCTTGATTTGCTGAACGATTGACTTGAGCTCAGCGATAGTTAATGGCTTCTCATCGACAACTTGATTCACAATGTTCTCCAGTTATCGCCTATGCGCTAATTATATTGCCCGGCAGTGGCATAAGAAGAAATAAATAGAACGAAAATTGTGACCAAAAACTCGATGTTTCTCATGAATCTTCCGTCAAGAACTATCAATTATTCGGCAAGCACGGGCAAGGTGTAGCCCTCTCTGAGCAAGACCCCGTCAGGATTGGTTGCTCCGTTGCTCAGGTCGGTAATCAATCCGGTTGCGACGTTTCCGTTGAAGCTATCGAAGTCAAATGAAAAGATGACCATATCTCCTTTCAACTCACAGGCCCCTTCACCGGATAACGGCACGACACATTCCAGCTGCCACGCTTGATCGGTAGAGAGGAATTGATAGGTATTCGGGGCAGTTAAAGTGCCACCTAAGAATTCAATGGCGTCGCTCGATAACAGTGTCCGGCCGTCGAACTCATAGAAATTCCAGTTTCCAGAGAAATCCGGAACTGTGGGGGGAAGTTGATAGGTGGTTTTACCAAAATGCCATCGTTTGTAAGTGGCATTCTCCGGAGCCCATTTGAGTACTTCCCAATCTTCATCATAACTGTTGGTCGCCACCACCGACTGGACCCTATTGAACCCAAGAACCCTGATAGAGCCGGACCCCTGACGGAATGAGACTCCGTCCTCCACAGGTTCGTATATTTTATCCGGGACATTCCGGATCGGAAGGTAAGCCTTGCTATTGGTGCTGTCTCCTTGAAACCGTCCATCCGCGTAGATCCATTTAGGCCGGCCGTCGTCACTGTTGTATGTCATTTCATAGAAGACAACTACGTCTCCCTGCTGCTCGATCATCAATCCTTCATAAGGCTTTTCATTGCTTATCCAGTAGCCCGAACCGAGTCGTGGAGGAATTTCATGTAGCCCCCACTTAAGGTCAAAATGCCTTTTCCATCGTTGGTAGTAATATGGATACACTCGGAGAGAAAAACTAACGCTAATTGGCTTATCGAGATCAATCTGGTCGACAAATTCTGGGCCAATTGAAAATGTATATTCATACTCGGCCAGCTCCTCGATTTCTCCTTTCCATGTGTTCTCATGACGTGGGTCGTAGACAAAATCCTCCCCATAATCTGGTTGGGCGTTGAAACTTATATGGTTGGTGCTTGGTCGGATTTCTATGTGGAAATCCTCC
>QNDS01000435.1 GCA_003644925.1 Candidatus Fermentibacterota bacterium | reverse complement strand
CGCTTGCGAGAGACCGCGGAATAGATGTCCCCAGTCCATATCACCCATGCCGGGGATAAGGTGTCTGTGCTCCGGACGTTTCATTCCTTCTACATGCAGATGAAATATCCTGTTTCCCAGAGAACCGATATCCTCAATTGTACACCGCCCCTGCAGATGAAGATGACCGGCATCCAGATTGATACCGGCCCCGGGGCCAAGGGAAGCTATGTACATGTTAAACTCGTCAATACCATTCAATACGGTTCCCGGTTCTGTTTCCCATGCCGGTTTCACACCAAGTCTGCAGCACAAGTCATAGAGCTCGGCAGCTTCGCGGGAGAAACCTTCCCCCCCCGGAACGGGAGACCCGAGCACTGCAACGGGAATGGAGCATTCCGCCGCCATCCTGATAGCCCGTTTTCCCTGTTCCATTCTTGTGAGAGGGTCGTCTCTTTTCCCGTGATAGCTCACCGATGAGATGCGAAGTCCCATTCTCCGGGCCAGCTCAATTGCAGCCGCTGAGGCCCCGGGGTGTTCAAGACAGAACTCAACAGTCTGAAATCCAGCCTGGACGATTCCATCAAGGGCTTTTTTTAAAGGAAGGTGTTTTAAACCTGCAGTGCGGAATCCGGTCTTATTAAACATTTTCTTCTGCTGTCAGACACCCTGTGTGACATACGGCCTCGCAGGGAGGGAAGCTGCACTTGAGGCAGGCGGACGTGAACCCCGGAGTCCACTCGCCGTCTTTGCAACGAACCACCAGACCATGTATCCCGGTGTGGATAACGCAGGCAACCGCGCACGCCCTGCATCCGGTACACCAGATGGTTCTCACATCCATAATGCATTCTGATTCAACTACCGGGCTCTCCTGCACATCCCCGTACTCTTCCGGAGCTTCAACCGGTCCTGAGATCCGGCAGGGCAGACAGCGGAAGGGATATCCAAGCCCTCCTCTTCCCTGCATTCGGGAAGCCAGCAGGTCATTCACATTCAACCCGTGGCCGCCCCAGCCATGGTCAGCGGATATAACGCCCTTCTTTATCCGTGGAGAAGAAACAGCCACCCTTCTGCAGCTTCCCCAGGGTGATTCAAGAAGCACCCAGTCGCCGGAGCCGACCTCATGAGGGAAATCATCAGGGTGTACCTCAACCGTTGGCAGCGGCGCAAGTTCCCGCAGGTGCTTAACATTCCTGTGCTCTCCATGAAAATAGAGAGGGTTTCTGGCTCCGGTTGTAAGCTTCAGAGGGTATTTCTTTCCTGTCTCCATTGAGGGGGGAGGCACGTACCAGGGCGCCGGAAGCAGACCGGATCTTTCCATAATCCCCGGCTGAAGTTCTATTTTCCCGGTGGGTGTATTGAATCCCGCCGTTGAGAGATGCTTTTCGTATCGGGTTCCCGGCATGAGCCACCCCTTCCGGCAGAGCTCGCTCCAGGTGTGTCCGGAAGGCTTGAGGATGTGATCAAACCACTCAGTCACGCCGGACCATGGAAAGTGCTCCCCGGCCACGATCCTTCCGAAGGAGAGGACGATCTCCATATCCGAACGGCTTTCCCCGAGGGGTTCTATCACCCTGTCAAAAGCCGCAAGCTGATACCACCAGTTCCTGATGCCCGAACGCTCAAGACAGGTGCATACAGGAAGAAATATATCCGCCAGTTCGTCTGCAGCCGGGCTCATGAACAGATCGACCATGACGGAGAGTCCTGTTCTGGCGAGGAGTTTCCCCACCCGCTTCGGCTCGGCAAAGCCGTTGGCGGTCAGCCCTGTTCCCTGATACCATGCGCATTCTATGCTGCGCCCGCTCTCAATTTCATCCAGCAGGACATCAGCAAGCGCATAGGGAACCCCGCTGCCGATCATGGGATACTCGGATAGACCGGTCTTCGTTTTACCGAGATCTTCCGCCAGATCTCTATCCACCCCCCTTCTGCTTATCCCGTAAGGATCAGTGACAATGACATTCCCGCCGGGGACATCGAGGTTTCCCGAAAGAACGACGAGCGAAGTGAGGGCATGAGCGGTTCCCAGAGCGGAAGGAGACATATCCATGGAGACACCCCAATGGAGGGCAGCTGGTTCGCAGCGGCAGTACAGCAGCGCTGCGCTTACAATATCCCCGGCGGAAACCCCGCATTCCGCAGAAGCCCTTTCGGGGGAGAAGTATTTTACCTGTTCGCGCACCTCATCCGCTCCGTTTACCCATTTCTCTTCCAATCCGGTCTTTTCCAGCCCCTCCTCGAATAGTACATGAAGGAAAGCCATGGCAAGGGCGCCGTCGGTTCCAGGGTCGATCGAGAGATGAATGTCGGCTCTTCGGGCCATCCAGGTCTCTCTTGGATCCACCACTATCATCCTTGAGCCCAGTTTCAGACACTGAACGATCCACTGTCCCAGAAAACCGTCAGGATTTGAGTCTACAGGATTCGAGCCCCAGACCAGAATGCACTCCGGAAGACGCCAGCGGGGGTCATTGTACCTCAGTGGAAAATACTGAGAACAGTCGGCAACCATGAAACCGCCGAAAACAGCGTTTGTAACGCTCATCCTCGGCATAAGGCAGGCACTGCCGCTGCCCGGTCCCAGCGCGTAGTATTCGGAGCTTCCAAAACCGTAGGCAAGGCGGGAGAGCCAGGGACCGATATCTCTACCGGTGCCCTTACAGAATATCACGCTTTGCGGGCCGTGCTTCTCTCTCGCATTCAAAAACGCGTCCCCGGCCATTTCAAGGGCTTCCTCCCAGGATGCTTTTCTCCAGCCGGCTCTGGTCTTTATCAGGGGG